>JAOZRC010000029.1 GCA_029940345.1 Desulfobacterales bacterium | reverse complement strand
ACTCCCCATGAAAGTGTAAACTACTTTTAAGCTATTATGAAGGATGCCGATTATTTGGCATCCTTCATAAGACAGCTAAAGTAGTTAAAACTTTTTCGATGTTCAGCCACAAAAATTTGTAGGGTGGGTGGATTGTAACGGAACCCACAATTTATGGCAATTCGGTGCGGTGGGTTCCGTTACACTCCACCCACCCTACATTAAAAAGTGTAAACCGACAAATGAAGGATGCCGATTATTTGGCATCCTTCATTTACCAGTTAACAAATAGGTAGTCATAAAAAATGCAAACCACAAATAAACGCTAATGAACTCTAATAAAAATCAATCACTCGTGTTCATTCGTGGTTCATTAAGGGCTACACTTCTTTACAAAGTGCAAACTACTTTTAGACTGATATGAAGGATGTGATTATTTTATTGTAAACATTGGCAGCCTTCATATCACAGTAAAAATAGTTTACATTTTATCTATTTCGTCCCTGCGGGACTTGACTTGTCGCAATGGTAAGCTTTTTTGCTGTAGATATTTGGTACCTAACGAGGCAAAGTGTAACCTGATCAATGAAGTATGCCCAATCATTCCTATAAATTCTGTGTTTTAGGTTGGTCCAGTCTTACAATTTTGGGGGTTATAAAAACAAGAACTTCTTTTGACGTTTTAATCGTTAATCGATTTTTAAAAAGCCAACCCAGCACAGGGATATTTGCCAGCCAGGGAATTCGATCTTCAGCAACACTTTTATCCGACTTAATAATTCCACCAATTACAACTGTTTCACCATCATTTACCAGGAGTTCGGTTTGCACACTACCAGTGGATGCACCTATTTCGGTGCCAAATAGTTTGGGAACGTCGTTGATCAGATTAATTGTCATTCTGATGCGATGGTCGCGTGTAACTTGAGGCGTGACTGTGAGCGTTAGTGTAATATCTTTCCATTCGGTTGTGGTATTTCCGGATTCATCAAGTTTATTATAGGGAATCGCGTCCCCCTGGGTAATGGTGGCTGCAACGCCGTCTAATGTAAGGACTTTAGGCGAAGAAATGATTTTTCCCTCACCAGTGCCTTCCAGCGCTGTCAAACTGGCGGCGAGCAGGAGTTCAGATGTTATAATACGAGTAAATTCTAAACCAAGCGTACCTGCAGACATTGCGGGGACATTTTGAGAAATCATTCCAAATCCGTAAGTGCCGCCATAGGTGTCAAAACCTCTTTGAGGACCAAGTCCGGCTTTACCAACATTGTCAGGACCGCCTACGTTTCCGACTCCGGCTTTGTCATAGTCCGATTCTATTCCTCCAAAAGCAGACCATCTAATGCCAACGTCTCTGCCAAAAGATGTATTAACCTCTACAATCCGGGCTTCAATTAACACCTGCTGGGTAATCAGGTCCAGTTGCAAAATGATTTTACGCGCTGCCTCAATAACATCAGGTACATCACTTATGACAATCTGATGCGTTTCTGCATGCACCTCAGCCTTACCTCGCTCCGGTGTCAATATCCCTTTAATTTGCGCCAAAATACTATCCGGTTTGACATAATTGATAGGAATGTACTCGGTTTGCAACGGCTCAAGGGCCGCTTGAGCCTGCTTGGCTTTCAATGAAGCCGTGATACTATCATTTTTATCGCTTTCTTCCTTTTTTAAGGTTGAAAGCTTCGCAATACGAATAATATCCCCTTCATAAACCATATCCAAGGAGTTCATTTTAAGAATTAATTCCAAAACCTGGTCCCAGGGCACGGGTTTATCAAGTGTCAGCGTCACCTTGCCGCTTACATTGTCGTCGATGGCAAAGTTTTTCTTGCTGACTTCCCTCAAAATACGAAAAACATTTTTGATATCAGTCTGGTAAAAATCAAGTGAAATTTTTTCACCTACATATTTTTGTGTCGATTCAGTTGCAGATGAAGTTTTATCATCCAAATTTATTATAGCCATATTAGCGGCATCATCGGATGAACTCACAGCATATTTATCTTTTAATCCCACTGAAGTTGTTGCGGATGAAGGTTTCGGTGGGATTGCCGATGGCTCCAAAGTTATCTTGAGTAGATTATCTTGTTGCTCAACATTATATGGCACCGCTTCACGCAACATGATAGCAATGTCGGTTACTCCTGATTTTTGTTTTGGGGTAATGCGGTCGACCGCGCTCTCGAAGCGCGTTGTAATCAACGGACGCCTGCGGTACTTCGGAATTCGAGTGTTAAAAAGGGATACTTTCAGTTGCTTGGCATCCTGTTTGTTTACGTCATAATTCACCGGATGAGTTGTGCCGATAATAACTGTAGATCGTCCGTCCGCTGTACTATGGAAATCAATCCGATTCACCCAGGCGCGGCCATATTTTACTTTGCCCGGGATGGCTTTAGGATGTGATGTATGGCCTTGCGATGATGGGGTCTGAGAAGCGACTTTGCCGCTTGCAACAGGCTTTGGCGGTTCGTCTTCAACTGAGGATTTCGCAGGCCGATTATCATTGTCTGTTGCCAAAGGCGATTTGGAGGAACCTACGTTAATTAACAAACCGTCATCTGTTGAATAGGCGGAAAAATTATTTAGGTATGCTTTATCGGTTTCCAGCACCAAACGGACACGGTCCGGGTAACTATAATACCGCACCGCTTTCACCCATTCAGTGTTTATCGGAACCATCTGTTCTGTGGGGTGCGGGCTTTTCACGTTAAGCAGTTCGAAAACAATTCGAGCCGGACTGGCCATGGTTGATGAACGATAATTTTTGATTGTCCCTTCAGCCAGGACTGAGATGTTGACACTTTCATCTAATTCCGTCGCGGATACTGTCCGGATATTATTGACAGTAGAACGCGCCTGTGGTTCAGGTTCGACAATAGGTTCGATATCAGACTCCTCGAACGACTGAGGTGCTTTGATCGACTTGCCGTAAAGTGAAGAAGATGCGTCTTCGATATCTTTAAATACGATTTTTAGCCCTTCGTCTTCCTGGGTGATGTCATAAGGCGCTTCTTTATCAAGTAATATTTCAAGACGCACTCCAGAACCGTCATCCGTTAATTTGCTTGCTTTGATTGATTTAACAATATTGCTGTCAGGTGTGTAAATCGTTTTTAAGTCAGGTGCGACGGTTTCCGGCAGATAGAGGATCACACCAAGCGGATAGGGCTGTTTAATAGAGGTCGCTGTTAAAAGCCGATCTGATTTAAGCAGTATTCCGACACCATCTGCTTCCTCGGTTGTGACAATACTAGTAATCATCTTTGACGATGTTATATCACGATTGTCAGAAGTAGCCGTCCTGTCTACCCTGTTAGCAGGCCCACACGCAAATCCCCATGCAATTATTGCGAGGAAAATCAAATAAATAAATATATGGATTATAGACCTACTGGTTCTCACATTCATATTATAGTTCTCCGATCGGTTTTTTGATTTTCATCAATCTTTCTATTGTTATGTCCACATTATAGGGGTCTTTGCCCTTTTCTTTAACAACTACCTGGTCTGCTAATATTTCAGCGACATGACCATCTTTGATCCCGATAGGTGTACCTTTCTGTATGATATACCCTTTGCCGCTGGCCTGTTGCACCAGCGCCAAGTTGCCACTCGGCGCTCGGATTATGCCAACGAGTTGTAACTGGTCAATATCAACCTTTTGCAACGGTCCCTTATATTTCCTTACTATAGGGTCAGGTTCTTTGGTGGGCTCTGGTTTTTTTATAAAAGGAACAAAGGGATCAATCCGTCCTTTGGGATCATAAGAGCTGATTGTAATTTTGGGCTCCAGTTGTTCTTCCACCTGGCTTGTAATCGCCTTAATATCAGGGGCATGTCTTTTATTTTGGGTGACTTGGGTTTCCGTCGTTAGGGGAGGGGCTTCCGGCTCAGTATCGGCAAGCGCACTATCGTCCGTTTTTTTTTCTTCAGGAGGTTGAAGCGCATCCGTTTCGGGTGCGATCTTTTCAATAGAAGGGCCTTTGGGTTTGGTGGAAACCTTGGGAGAATCAGGCTGAACAGTAGAGGCAGAATGGTCTTTTTTACCTTTTTCGTCGATATTCGAGACGGATTTTGGAGGCAAAGCAGGTTTCGCGTCCACTTTGGCAGTCGGCGTAGCGGCTTTTTTGTCAGATGGATGCGTCGCCTTTTTCTGGTTGTCCCCTGATGGCGGTTCCGGTGTCTGTTTCGGCTCCGTTTTTTTAGCGGCATCCGGCATCGCCTTGGCTTGTTCTGCTTTAGCTGGAACTGGCGCATTAGAAGATGGCGTGGGCGATGGACTGCTAACTTGGGCGATAGTTGTCTTTGGAGGAGGCGGGATTTTTTTGGTAACCGCTTTTTTGGGCTCGGGCGGTTCTTCACTGGTACATCCGCCCAACATAAAAATGCAAAAGACGATTGTTATCAAAATGGACAGCTTTATCAATAGGCGCATAGATTTATCTCATATCTTAAATTCAAGTCCCAACTTAAATAACTATGACTAAATAACGTCCCCATTCAGAAGTGCATATTGAAGCATGCGTTTCCCAAATGTCTGACATACACTCCGCCTTAGGGAAGTTATTCGGTTACAATTAATAAAGTAAAGATGAAAATTAATATTTCTCTTTAAAAAAATTGAAAAGGATGTCAGCGTTCTTTTCATTTCTATTTCTTTGGGGGTTTTTCTTCTTTAGGCTTTTCGACAAACATATACGTTGTAGCGGTACAAGACGTTTCTTTGACACCGCTGTCGGTTGCAATCATTTTGATGTTGCGAATATTTACAATTCGGTTTAATTTGGCAACCTTATCAAAAAATCCCCCTACATTATGATAGCTTCCCGCAACTCGTATGGCAATGGGGATTTCGGCATAGAATTCTTTACTCACCGCATCTTTGCGCTCAAATAAAAGGAATTCCAAACCGGCTTCATGTCCGGAACGTGAGATACTGATAAGAAGAGATGGGATCTCTTTGCCTTCTGGAAGCGATTTCTTCACACGGAGAAATTCAATTTCCGCTTCTTTCATATCATTACGAAATTTTTCAATATCTTTTGCTTGCCGTTTGGCATTTTCGAGTTTGGTCTGAAGCGTGCTGAGTTCATCCTCTTTTTTATTGATTTCTTCAAATTTGGGCATATAGGCCAGCCAATAAACAAGGCCCACAATAAGAACAAACGTCACACTGCAAATAATTATGAGATGCACCTTAGTAAGGTTGCCGACTTTATCCAGCAAAGGATCTATTTTATTTAAAAGAGGTTTTATCATTTCATTGAGTAATACTTAAGTTTTAAGTTTATGAGGTTTTGTCTTCCTTTGCTTCATCTTCTTCAGGTTCATTGGGATTGTGATTTCTAAAGCTGAGTTTAAAATTTTTTAATCTCAAACCATCCCGGGTAATCAGCGTAATCGGCCCCAGTTGAACATCTGAAAATTTCTGTTCAAGTCGTTTCATATAATCAGCGATAGTTTTATCATCCAATGCGATGCCGGCAATATTTATATTCTTATCCTTTTCTTCAAAGTTTGTCAGCCACATCCTTTTCGGAATCATTAATTCACTCATCGCTTCAAGCAGAACAACAGGTTCTTTACGATTTCGCGAAAGGCTCTTGATGACTTCTATTTTTCTTTTTAAGGTTCCAAGCTCTTTTTTTATGTTGGCAATTTCAGCTAAAATCTTTTTATATTTGGCCAATTCCTGCTGGGTGGTTTTAATGTTATCATCTAATTCGGTAATATTGCTTTTTAAATGGCTATTGTACCCAAATAAAATGAGACCGAGCGCCAAAACACCTAGTAAAAATATGGCTACCTTGAGACGTATCGCTTCTTTGCGACGTTCGGCGCGATAAGGTAAAAGATTGATGCGTATCATTTGTCATTCACCCTTCTTAATGCCAGGCCCATGCATATTGCGGCTTGAGGGGCGATTTGTTCCATAAAAGCAGGGTCTAATGATCTGTTGCTGTTCTTAAAAGCTCGAAACGGATCGATTTTATCGACTTCCGCGGAAGTTTCCGCTTGTAAAAGCTTGATAAATTCCTCAATATTCGCCCCTCCGCCGCTTAAAATAATTCGTTGTATCTGTTCATCCGGGTTCGTCGAGTAGAAGAAGTCAAACGCACGCCGAATTTCCGTACACCAGTCGCCAATGACAGAATTCAATATTTTTCTGAATCGTTCCGGCGGAATCCGTTCCGACTGTCCACTTAACTTAATATGCTCCGCTTCATCCAACGAACAATCCGCAATAGAGGCGATTTTTTGGTTAATCTGCACACATCCCAATGATACGTCCCGCATCAGTTGGGATTGATCTTCGATTAGAATGTTAAGCGATGTTTTGGTATTGCCGATATCGATCAATGCAACACATTCATCTTCGATATCATAACAGACTTCATATATATTTTGTAAAGCAAACGCGTCAACATCAATAACCTTGGTAGTCAATCCCGCCATTTGGAGCAAATTGATATATTCGGCAATCATCTCTTTTTTCGCCGCTACCAGGAGAACGTTCATTTGTTCAGGATCATCTTCATCTTCATTCAGAATTTGAAAATCCAAATTTACATCGCTGATATCAAATGGGATATACTGCTCCGCTTCAGTTTGGATGGCATCCTGCAGCTGTTCTTCAGACATGGTCTGAACGTTAATTCTTTTAACGATAACAGAATAGCCTCCGACAGATAGGGCGATATTGTGTGTTTTGATTTTATTACGTTTAAACATGTGGCGAATTGTGTCCGCAAGCGTTTCCGGATCATTGATCGCGCCATCTTCAATTAACCCTGACGGAATGTCGGTGGCAGCGAAGTTTTTTAGCACCTGATTTTTTTTGGTTGCCACAACTTCCGCCGCTTTAATCGTTTTGGATCCGATATCCAAGCCTACCAAGTGGGTTTTATTTCCTAAAATCATATTCTATACTCATTCAGTAATTCAAATTTATGCTTCTATATGAGACATCCCATTATTCTTGAAAAAGATAAATTCGATAAATCGTGCCATTTATTGCCTTTAAACACTTATATGTCAAGCTAATTTACAAGCCACCTCTATAAAAACTTGATATGATTTTTAATTGGTTATCATTTCAACACAATACATTCAATGGCAGAGACTCATGTAAAATTCTGGCTATTTTATAACTATTTGAATATAATCAAAATCAGACATTCAAACAATTCACCAGTTAATTACATCTGTAATCTTGTTAATACCGTTCAGATTTTAAGTTGGGATTCAATCACAATGTTCCAATGATTCCAGGGAAAAAACGACTTGTCATTCCATATTGATGATAGGCTTGAATACTAAAACTTATCAGTGATGTTGAAATCAATAACCGGAAAAACAATTGAGCAGAGGCGTCTGATTACATAATACCATGGATTATAACGGCATAAACCGCATTTTCACATGCTTTCCTAAATTATGTTGAAACAATTTGTTAATAATGATTTTAAGCCTATGAGAAATTCGCTCTTCAAACGGATTTAATTCAGAGCGAACACTTTATGATAACGTTGTGTTCAAATAAACAGAATTTGTAATTCGGATAGAAATGAAATAATTTAATATAATTTGGGTACTCAATAACATAAAAAATTAAAAGATAAAAGTTTTTTTTCACAATTTTATTATTTCTTTATTATTTCTTGACAATAATGATCAAAATCAATATTTATATAAATGTAATTTACTTGCTGCTGAAGGGAATTCTGTATGGTTAAGCCGATTTTAAAGGAACACCTTATCAACAGGGATTGGTGTAAAGGATGCGGCATTTGTGTCGCTTTCTGTCCTAAAAATGTCCTGGAACTCGATAAAGATGAAAAGGTGTTTGCCGCTCGCCCCGAAGATTGTATTTGTTGTAAACAGTGTGAACTCAGATGCCCTGATCTGGCCATCGAAATCCTCACCGAATAGGATTTTATCATGAATACAAACGTTAAATTTGTTCAGGGAAATGAAGCGTGTGTTGAAGGCGCTCTTTACGCGGGACTTGATTTTTTTGCGGGCTATCCGATTACGCCTTCCACCGAAATTATGGAGCATCTGGCCTTGCGACTTCCACGCCAAGGCGGCAAATTTATCCAGATGGAAGATGAAATCGCATCCATGTGCGCAATTATCGGCGCCTCTCTTACCGGCCGAAAAGTGATGACGGCCACCAGCGGCCCGGGTTTTTCTTTGAAACAGGAAGCATTAGGTTTCGCTATCATGGCGGAGATTCCCTGCGTTGTTGTCAATGTCCAGCGCGGCGGCCCGTCAACCGGCAACCCCACCCATGTCAGCCAGGGGGATGTCAACCAGTCACGCTGGGGCGCCCATGGCGATCATGCGATTGTCACGCTCACCGCATCCAATCATCAGGATGTTTTCAAAATGACGGTTGAGGCGTTTAATATTGCTGAAACGTATCGCACACCGGTGATTCTCCTTTTTGATGAAGTTGTGGGACATCTGCGGGAAAAGTTAGTTATACCGGGAAAAGGTAAAATTCCCCTTGTCAAAAGGCTTCGCACGGCGGTTAAAGAGGGTACTGATTACCATCCTTATCTTCCGCGTGAAGACGGCCGGTTGCCTATGTCCGATTTCGGCAGTGTGCACAGGTACAATGTCACCGGCCTGTTTCATGATATGTGGGGTTTTCCCACTGACGATCCACAGATCGTCAAGGGCCTTCAGCGTCATCTGGTGGATAAAATCGAAAACAATGCCAATCAGGTGCTTAACTACAAAGAATTTTATCTTGATGATGCCGAATGCATCCTGATTTCGTATGGCGCGTCGGCTCGCTCCGCTTTGCATGTGGTAAAAAATCGGAGACTCCGAGGCGAAAAGCTCGGATTAATTGAATTACAGACGTTATGGCCCTTTCCCAACCAACTGATTCGTGAGAAATGTGAGAAGGCCCATTATATACTAGTGGTTGAAATGAATATGGGGCAAATTCTGAGGGAAGTCAAAAACGCCGTTCATTTTCCAGAAAAAGTTTTTCTGGCTAACCGGATTGACGGCAGCCTGATATCGGACGGCGATATTCGCAATATACTGCGAATCGTTCAGGGCAAAGGAGTTTAAGCATGGCTGTCAAAGACTACATCAGGGAAAGATTCTTCCCGCATATATGGTGTCAGGGATGCGGGCATGGAATTGTAATGAACGCCATGCTTAGAGCCATTGACTCGCTGGCAATGAGTAAAAACGAAATTGTAATGGTTTCCGGTATCGGATGTTCATCCCGAATTTCAGGCTATTTGGATTTTCACACCCTTCACACCTTGCATGGCCGCGCCCTTGCTTTCGCAACGGGCGTTAAAATGAGCCTGCCCGCATTAAATATTATCGTACCGATGGGCGATGGCGATGCTTTGGCGATTGGCGGCAACCATTTTATCCATGCCGCCCGTCGCAATATTGATCTGACGGCTATTGTGATGAATAACCGCATTTACGGTATGACCGGCGGACAGTTTTCACCGCTATCGGGGTTTGGAACCAAAGAGACCACCGCACCTTATGGTAATATTGATCATACGTTTGACATTTCAGCGCTTTCGATTGCGGCCGGAGCCACTTTTGTCGCACGCACCACCGCTTACCATGTGCAGCAATTGACCGAACTGATTAAATCCGGAATATTACATGAAGGTTTTTCGGTTATTGAAGTGATGTCCCAGTGCCCCACTTATTTCGGACGCAAGAACAAATTGGGCGGGGCGGTTGAAATGCTACGGCAATTCAAAGAAATCACCACGCCCAAAGGCTCCAAAGCCAAGCAGGCAAACCCCGAATTGATTGAACGCGGCATTTTGCATCAGACCGAGCAGCCCGAATATTGTAATTCTTATGAGCAAATGACTGCCCTGGCGCAAAAGGGAAAGTAAAAGGATATGAAGATAGAACGATGCAGGTTGGTGTTTTCAGGGTCAGGCGGTCAGGGCGTGATTACGGCCTCTATTATATTAGCTGAAGCGGCGGCGCTTTATGATAATCTGAATGCGGTGCAAACCCAGGTCTATGGCGCTGCCGCCCGCGGCGGCTCAACACGCGCAGATGTTATTATTTCCAACGCTGAAATCAATTTCCCCAAAGTCTTGCAACCCAATGTCCTTGTTTGCCTGACCCAGGAGTCTTATAATAAGTTTTATCCGATTATCCGACCGGGCGGCATTTTACTTACCGACGCCCGGTATGTCAAATTAAACCGCAAAGTGGATGCCCGCCAAAAATCATTGCCCATGTATCAAAACGTAATGGATCAAATCGGCAAACCGATTGTGTTCAATATTTGTATGCTGGGCGCTGTAATCGCTTTAACTAAGCTTGTTAAGCCCGATTCTGTTATGCAAACCCTGTCAACACGCATTCCTCCCGGATTTCTGGATTTGAACCGGCAGGCGCTCGAGTTGGGAATGTCCTTGGGAGAGCAGGCCTAACTTATCAAAACCCAAAAACCAAATATCAAATAAATTCCAAAAAAAATATTCAATAACCAAAGCTGTTGGTGTGTTGAAATGTAAGTGAAATCAGGCTGTTTGAAATTTTGAAGTTTGATCATTGTGATTTATTTGAAATTTATTGCGAAGCATCGGGTTTAATACCCGCCCCTTGGGGCGTTCAATGCTTTTCAGAATACCCCGTCCGCTTGCGGCGGGGTAGTTTATTTTTTTTGGTTTTTGGTTTTTGGATTTTCATTTTAGTTATGACCACGGGAATTACCAGAGAACTGACATTTCCCGAACCCGCCGGTCTTTACATTCATATCCCTTTCTGTATCCGGAAATGTCCCTATTGCAATTTTTATTCCGTTACCGATATTTCATTGCAAAGCGCCTTTGTAAAGGCGTTGCACCGTGAAATGGAATTCGTCAGCGGATCCGACCTTTATTTTGACACCATTTATATCGGTGGTGGCACACCCTCGATCCTTTCAGCGAAATATATTGATTGTATTATAAAGCAAGCCGGACAATTATTTCATTTTTTTACCGATGTTGAAGTGACCGTAGAAGTCAATCCCGGAACGATTAATGCGGCTGACTTACGTGATTATCGCACTGCCGGCGTTAATCGGCTTAATATTGGCATACAATCTTTTGATGATGCTTTCCTGGAATTTTTTGGACGCATTCATTCCGGGCAAGATGCTTTTCTGACCTTTAAAAAAGCGCGACAGCAAGGCTTTGACAACATCGGACTTGATCTTATTTACGGCCTTCCGCAACAAACTCCGACACAATGGCGCCATGACTTGCAAAGGGCGATTGCACTTGAACCGGAGCATATTTCATGTTACATGTTGACGTTTGAAACTGGAACGCCTATGGATAGAAAAAAGCGGCAAGGCTTGCTGACACCGCTGTCAGAAGGGCGTATTTGTGAATTGTATGACATCGCCGTTCAATATCTATGCGCTCACGGGTATGAACAGTATGAAATATCGAATTTCGCACGCACTGATAAACAACGCAATTATCGGTCGGTTCATAATTCAAAATATTGGTCTTTTGCACCGTATATTGGCTTAGGCCCTTCCGCGCATTCTTTTATTCATCCGTTGCGCTCGTGGAACCAACAGGATATCAATTCCTATATCAACACCGTTCAGCAAGGAAAACCTCCTTTGGCGGGCAAAGAGCGACTCAATAAACGCCAACAAATCATTGAGATGATTTATGTCAAATTGCGCACGGTTGAAGGGATTGATTTGAATCAGTTTGAAAGAAAATTCGGAATTTGTTTGACAGGTGAATTTTCAACCCTTATCAAACGGCTTGAAAAACAGGGCAAACTAATATGCACGCCTTCAAGATTAGCACTGACGCCTGAAGGCATGTTGCACCATAATTCGATTACATTGATGTTTCTGTGATGAGGGTTCAGAAGGAGTGCCAAACTTACAGTTTGGCAGGTGCGTTTGCTAAACTGTAAGTTTGGCACTCCTTTGAAATATATAACTGCTTTTCGGATAACTGTTCACCATGCAGCTTTCAATTATCATACCGGCGTACAACGAAGAAGATCGTATTGTGCGCACGTTGCAAAAAACGCTAAATTATCTGAATCGACAGGACTATTCAAGCGAAATCATTGTTGTCAGTGATGGCAGCAGTGACCAAACCGGCTCAGTGGTTGAAAATAATTTTGCTGATTTTACCACTCAAAGCCTGGTTACACTGAAAATGTTTGAATACCATCCGAATCGAGGGAAAGGCTATGCGGTGCGTTACGGCATGCTCAAAAGTCAGGGCGAGCATGTTTTATTTATGGATGCCGATTATGCGACGCCGATTCAAGAGGTGGAAAAGGGACTGCGATTATTAGAAGCGGGCTATGATGTCGCCATTGGGTCCCGGGGGCTGGCGGCTTCTGAAGTCACCCATCGCCAGCGTTTTAGCCGCGCCCTTGCATCCCGAATGTACATATTCGTGCAAAACACATATCTGGGATTTCAGTATAAGGACACCCAATGCGGCTTCAAATTGTTTAAGCATTTCGCGGCCCGCCACTTGTTTACTTTGCAACAGCTTGACAGCGTTATTTTTGATCCGGAGATTCTTTGGCTCGCCAGGCGCCATGGTTATAAAGTGGCCGAATTCCCCGTGCGCTGGAAACATGACGAAAATTCGCGCATACAGTACGACACATTCGCTAAATCACTTTTTGTTTTCCAGGAATTATTTAAAATCAGACAACTCCATCGCAACTGACGTGACTGCCACACTCCGAATTAATACCCACTCCGCAAACGCAACTTATTCATTAGGACGCCAAATCGGTGCATGCCTGGATACCGCCATGATTATCGCGCTATGCGGTGACTTGGGCGCAGGCAAGACGGTTTTGGTGCAGGGTTTGAGCGTCGGTCTGGATGTCCCGTCGCAATACTATATCACTAGCCCCACCTATACGCTGATTAATGAATATCCTGGCCGGCTGCCCCTGTTTCATGTTGATTTATACCGGCTGGATAACGTAAATAATGTTGACGTAAATGATCTTGATGCTAATATTGGTCTTTACGATATCTTTAATGGTAAAGGGATTGTGGCCATCGAATGGGCAGAGCGTTGTTTGCAATCCCTTCCGGATGACTATCTGAAAATTGAAATCAGTATCGCAGACGATGAAAAACGAACCTTTATTTTAACTTCTTATGGAGATATGTCCACAAATGTGTTGCGACTGATTTCCCATAAGAACGGGCAGGAACTGAAATGGCTCTGATTGTACAAAAATATGGCGGCACTTCGGTTGCCAATTTGAATCGAATTCATGAGGTGGCCAAACGCGTCGCCCGAAACGTTGATCGTGGTGACGATATTATTGTGGTTCTTTCAGCGATGTCCGGCGCCACGGACAATCTGATAAACATGGCCAACCAGATCACGGAATCACCGGAACGACGTGAGTTGGATGTTTTAATGGCCACAGGCGAGCAGACCACCGCAGCGTTGTTGGCAATCACCTTAATCTCCATGGGGTATCCGGCTCAATCTTTATTAGGATATCAGGCGGAAGTGCGCACAAATGGCGATCACTGCAACGCCCGCATCATTGACATCGGCGCCCACCGCATAACCGATTTGATCCGTCAACGCAAAATTGTCGTTGTGGCAGGATTTCAGGGATGTGATTCTGATGGAAACATTACAACTTTAGGACGCGGCGGCTCTGACACCACCGCTGTCGCTATCGCCGCCGCCGCCAAAGCCGATCTGTGTGAAATTTACACCGATGTGGACGGCATTTTCACAACCGATCCCAATATTTGCAAAAAGGCGGGTAAGCTTGATTTTATCTCTTATGACGAAATATTGGAAATGGCCAGTTTGGGCGCCAAAGTATTGCAAATCCGATCGGTCGAATTCGCCAAAAAATATAATGTGCCTGTACATGTCAGGTCATCATTTAATGAGAAAGAGGGAACTATGGTTGTCAACGAATATGACGGCATGGAAAAAATTGTCGTGTCCGGCGTCACCTGTAATAAAAATCAAGCGTGCATCACTTTGAGAAAAGTTCCTGATCAACCGGGAGTTTCGGCCAAAATTTTCACACCGTTGGCCAAAGAGGGGATTCAGGTGGATATGATTATCCAAAACACCCGTTCCAACGGCATGACCGACGTTACTTTCACCGTTGCGCGTCTGGATTTCAAGCGCGCCGTGGATATATCTGAAAGGATCGTTAAAGAGATCGGCGGTGAGACAGTGCGGACCGCTCATGAAATTGCCAAGGTTTCTGTCACCGGCGTTGGCATGAAAAATCATTCGGGGGTGGCCGCCACGATGTTTGACGCCCTGGCGGCCGAAAATATCAATATCCGCCTGATCAGCACTTCCGAAATCAGGATTTCATGCGTGGTGCTGGAAAAATATGCCGAATTGGCCGTGCGTGTTTTGCACAGCGCTTTCGGTCTGGATCAGAAATCGGAATTCAATGGTGCTGATGCGTAACGAACTCTGGCAATATTTGGTGCCCACCGCTATTATTGACAGTGATCATCAACAGGTTATTGCGTATGCGTATTTGCAGACGCGCGATGCGGGGGATGATCCGACCGCCAAAGCTGTGGCACTTTACTATGCGGTGCGGGACAATATCTGGTACACCCCCTATTATCCCTTTTATCTGCCGGAACACTATCGCGCCAGTAATGTCTTGCAAAGTGGAAAAGGCTATTGTGTCAGCAAAGCGTCACTGTTGTGCGCCTTGGGACGCGCCTGCGACATCCCCAGCCGCGTCGGATTCGCAGATGTCAAAAACCACCTGGCCACCCGTCAACTGCTTGACTATTTGGGGAGTGATCTGTTCGTGTATCACGGCTTTGTCGAATTTTATCTTGACGATAAATGGGTCAAAGCCACACCGGCGTTCAATGCCGCCTTATGCCAGCGGCATCAGACAGTTCCGCTGGAATTTAATGGCCATGAAGATTCCGTTTTCCAGGCCTATAACCAGGATCAAAAACGCTTTATGGAATATGTCAGCGATCACGGCGTTTTTACTGATATTCCGGTGGACGCCATTGTCACCGCCTGGAGGAAAACCTATACGGACACCCGGGTGGACCAATGGATCCGTCAGTTCGACAAAAACAAGGGCCGTTCAGGCCGCGATTTTGAAAAGGAAGATGTCGTCCGCGCTTGAATTTTTTATATGGATTGTGGATAAGTAAAGGATTCTAAGTACCGGAGTGCAAACTTCAGTTTGCGATGCTGTGACGCAAACTGAAGTTTGCATTCCCCCTGACATACGCAGCAAATTTCTCATTCCGCATTCAGAAAAATCCCTCCGGCAGCTAAGGCAATCAACCCACTGAACAAAAACATTGCCGACGCGCCCTGCCAGTCATAAATATAACCGCTGATAAAAAAACCGATCATTAACCCTAACCCATAAGTCGCCGCATTATTCACTGCCTGCCCCAATGTTTTACTTCCCTCTGGAATCAACATGTCAATATAAATAATACTGGCCACATGAAATGCGCCGTAGGTAAACGCATGCATCCCTTGTAATACCATGATCACGATGGGTGAACGTACAAATATCAACAAAAACCATCGCAAAGCGGCTGCCAGAAACGCAAAAAGAAGCACTTTTTCAGGGGTAAACCGTTTCAGTATCCGATCCGATTGCATCATAATAATGATTTCAGAAAACGACGCCAATGCCCAGGCAAAACCGATAAAAGCGCCCCCATAACCTAATTTTTCCAGGTGAATCGAAAAAAATGCGTAATACGCGCCATGACTCACCAACATCAAAAAAGCACAGATCAGAAAAACAATGATGCGTTTCGAAAAAAAATGTCGTACTTGAGGGAGTAAAGCGGTTCGCGCACCCATTTTAACGTGCGGAATTTTGAAAGCGGCCAGCGTTTGAATCATTCCGCCCACAAATATCAGGCTTAAAATTATGGCCACATCAAAAAGGTCGATCAATTGCCCCATCATCAGGGTGATCGCAATAAAGGCTACCGAACCCCACACCCGGATTTTGCCATAGCTTTTTTTCTTAGCCCCCAATATGTCCATGGTGAAGGCTTCCAAAAAAGAGATAACAGGTGCATGAAAGATGCCATAAAAAATGGTAATGGCCGCCATATAAGCATAAGTTGTTGTTAAAAAATAGAGCCCCCAGGCAGCGGTGCTGAACGTCAGGCAAAAAAGATAGATCGGCCTTCTGATCTGATAGCGGTCCGCCAGCATCGCCCAAAGCAGCGGCGTCACCACCATCATTAGCGACTTTAAAGCGGCCAAAACGCCGATTTGGAACCCGCTGAAACCGATATGATGGCAGTAAAGATTAAAATAGGGCAAAAAAATGCCCATCACGCCAAAATATAAAAAATATTGAACGCCGATAATCCATCGAATTTTATATTGCCTATTTCCGTCCATTCAACTGAAATCCCAAACTCCAAGCACCAAATCGCAAATAAATTCCAATATCAATAGGGACTTAGCCAAAACCCAAAACCGCTGCTGTATTGATATGCATAATGAGATCGGGTTGTTTGAAATGTGGTCATTGTGATTTATTTGAAATTTGGTTTTTGGAATTTTTTTTACCAGAATCGGATTACTTTGCCATCCACTGCTCATCAGCACTCCAAGCCATCCGGTTTTCACGCAAACATTCAATGGCCTCCCGGGTGAATCCGGCCTTACAAAAAACGAGCAGCAGCGCCTTGTCCACGTTTTCAAGCCGCATCAGTTCATTCGCTTTAGCCTTGAACCGTAACACCTCATTTCTTGAAAATTTAGGCTTCCGGCGGTTTTTGACTTCACCGATCAAACTGTAACCATCCTCTTTGGCACGGGCGAAAATATCCACTTGAATATCCGCCTTATAAACAGGCGATGCCGACCATGACCACACGCTGGCATATTCGACAAATATGAAATCATCCGGCAGATTGTTTAACATGGATTTAAAAAGATCAGTTTCTTTAAACGCCCGCCGGGCCAATTTGCGGATAATGATAAACTCGGCAAACTTGCCTTTGAAATGGTTGTATTCACCCGATAAGCTATTATATTTATGCCTGATATCTTCAAACAGGGTTTTATATTCCTGCGTGATTTCAGCCGGATTGAACGCTTCGATATCATCGGCATACTCTGCGCGGAAGACCTTGTCGAAAATGTTGTCCTGCACGCCCTGGTAATAAAAATTACTGCGCCCCCTCTGGATGATATCCGTTTTGATCAACGCCTTCATTTTTTTTTCCAAATCGTAATCATCCATATCCGGTACGATTTTTTCGCGTATTTCTTTACGGCCCACCGGCCGTTCGCGGTGTTTGCTCAGGTACAACACGATATTTTTAGCGTTTTTTTCATTGATGCGGTCAAATGCCGATTCGATATACTCCATCCATGTCTCACGGATGTCGCCGCGTTCATCCAGCGTCTCATATTCAAGAACAGCTAAAACACCTTCAGGCG
>JAOZRC010000467.1 GCA_029940345.1 Desulfobacterales bacterium | reverse complement strand
TAATCATGCAGAAAATGAACCAATTTCAAGAGATGCGAGGCCACAAAATTTTCAAAGCGCACTGCTTCGTTACGAATTTCCGACCAATCCCATAAATACAGTTTGGGTTCCTTTTTTAAGGATCGGAAATTCTTACCCGTAAACGGATAGAGTCGAAAGCAATAATAAAATGATTCCAGAATATGCATCCAATCAGACACAGCCCGGTGACTGACTTCAAGGTCTTCTCTCAAGGAGTTCAATGACAGCAATGCGCCGCACCGGTCAGGTAACATGTCACCCAAAAGTCGTATACTGCTCATGTCCCTTACTTGTCCGACATCCCGGATATCCTCCCTGAACAAGCGGTCACTCTTTTCATTGTGCCATCTTCGCAAAGTTCGGGCGTTCTGTTTCGTAAAAGGTTCGGGAAAACCGCCAAATTTCAACAAAACGTCAAGAACCCCGCGGTTTGTCAGTCTCTGAATAGGTATTGCTTTGAAAATTTCAGGAACTTCAGGTTGGCCGATGATTTCAGCTAAGGTAAACGGATGTAGACGGTAATAGTGATACCGTCCCATCATCGAATCCCCGCCTCGACGATAAATATCTAAACGCGCACTACCGGTGATAAGAAAACGGTAGCGGTCTTTAAGGGCATCATACTCACCTTTGACAAACGTTTTCCATTTTTTATATTTATGGATTTCATCCAGAATGATCAGTTCAGCGTTTCCGGGCCAGTCAGACCGCATAATTTTATGGCGGTCGTTACGGTTGTCCCAATTATAATAGCTGACTTGGGGAAAATCCCTGGCCACCAAATGACGGGCCAGCGTGGTTTTCCCCACTTGGCGCGGGCCGCCGACAAACACCATTCTTTCTTTGAGGTCTTCAATGACCCTGGATGTCAGATATCTTTCTTGAAGCATTTTTATCAGATGGCGTCGCAGTTGCCCGCAAATTTAGTTTTATTTTGCCTATAAGCAAAATAAGTTTAAACATATTTTGCTTATAGGCAAAATTAGTCGAATGAATCAACATTGTTTTGAAACACGCTAAATATTTTCAATGGATCATCAATATTCTGTTATCCAAGAAATTTGGAGGTAAATTATTTATTGCGAATTGCCTAAACGGAAAGTACTTTATAGCGATTGTTGACCTTTCCGATTTCCAGTTCACGCCGTGCCACATCCCAATCCAGCAGGTCGGCCATGATCTGAACTGCCCGTGTGAGCGCTTTTTCGCCCGGATGTCCCACCGTTCCCAGTCCGGTGCGTCGAAAAACGGCATCCTCCAAGGTGAGTGCCATCTCATGCGTAACAGCATGGCGAATTTCCGCGGCAATATTTTCACGATCCGGCGTGAGTCTCTTGAGCAGCGACGGGTTGTGGCCCGCTTGCTTCATCAGTAAATCAATTTCACATCCGTAATGAGACACCAGATGATCAATGGCATCAGGTTCTAAACATTTACGGTATGTTTCGCGCTTTTCATGGATAAACGCTTTCAGATCAGGTATATTGCCACCTGCAAGCGGCGTGCTTTGGGTTTGACATTTCCTGAAGACACCGCCAAGCTTATTCACAACAAGGTCGGCAGCCTTTTCGGCTACTTTACGCGCCGTGGTGTATTTGGCGCCTAAAACGGTAATGATTCCCTCAATACCATCGGAACGCCCATGATCAATAACCTGATAGTCGCCAGTTCCCTGGTAGGTATCGGTTTTGATACTCAGAGTTGTGAGCGGATACAGGCCGGCAAACGCATAGTAAACATCTCCTGAAGTTAAATGCAGTTTGGGCAACGCCTGATTAATATCATCAAGAAAGTCCTTAATATCTTTGCGCGTTACCGTGACTTCATTCGGCTTTTTATCAAAAGGAACATCAGTTGTGCCGATTAAAGAGCGCCCCCGCCAGGGAATGATAAAAAAATGCCGCCCTCCCCGTGTGATCAAGCCTTCTGTTTTTTTGGGGGTTGCCAAGGTGATGGCATATTCAGGATTCACTTGGCGGGTCACCAAATGCACACCTTTTGAAAAACCGGTGGCTGCTTTATTAAGGTGCAGCTGTCGGAGTTTACGATTCAAATCGGGAATGTGAGGACCGGCCGCATTGGCCACAATTTGACCTTTGATATCAAAACTGACACCCGCTATTTTGTCACGTACTTTAACCCCCGTAACATGGCCGTTTTGTTTTAGAAATTCATCAACCCTGACATAATTGGCTATCTGAGCACCATTCGCAGACGCCGTTTTCAAAAAAGCCAGCGTCATCCGCTCTGAACTAATCATATGTGATTCGGGAAAGATGTAGCCCCCATTCAATCCTTTGACCGCTTGTAAATCGGGAACGCGCCGAAGAACCGCATCTCGGTTGAAAAAGCCTCCTTCGGGCAGTTTTTTGGATGCGTCATGAATCATATCCTTCAAACCGAACCCTAAAAGATCATACAATCGCATTCCCACGATTAACGCCAGCTTGCCTTTCATAAAACTGCCGCTGATTGTGGGAACAATAAACGGGATATAACGCGTTAAATGGGGGGCCAGAATTTGAAAAAGCGTGCGTTCACGGGCTGATTCCCGAACCTTATGCAATTGCGCAGTTTGTAGATAACGAATGCCGCCGTGGAGCAATTTTGATGACGATGCGGATGTAAAACCGCCAAAATCATCTTTTTCCACCAAAACGGTCTTTAAACCGCGCAAGGCGGCGTCATGTGCCAAGCATGCGCCAGTGATGCCGCCACCGATGATAATGACATCGAACAGTTGCTTTTTTAATGCTTTAAGATCACGAATCATTTTAAAACACGCTTAACCGTTTTGAACATTTTACCCAGCCCGGATTTTTTGATCAAATTTAATTTGAACTCCAGAATATGAATTTTGGCATCTCTTTCATTCACTTGGGCGTTTAATTCTGTTATACGAGCTTCTTGCATCCCCATTTTTTCATCATTAAATCATAATTGTCCATTTTTTTCAGTAATTTGAGAATGATATTCAACCATGCGCTTCTCTTTTTCCGCAATCAGGGTTTTATGGGTTTTAATTTCAAGTGCCATTTTTTTAATTGTATCCGCCGCAGCCAGATAATCAGCCGATTTGGGCCAATCCATGCAGGCTTTGAATAGAAAAACACCATTTGGCGACGGAGGCTTGATAACCGAGGGACGTTCAAAAATTATTTGCGGGTCTTCATTGGTTGACAGGAAGGCTTCGCCCATGGCTGACGGGCAGAAGTGAACATTTTTCATAATTCCATGAGCCGCAATAGCGCGCGCGCCTTGCAACTCCCACAAAACCTGTTCACGCTGACCTTTATCATCACACCATATTAATTGAATCGCTGACAAGTGAAAAAAACCCGTACGACCCGCTGGATCAAAACGCAGAACTTGAATATCGGCAACCGTGGGTGGGATTCTGAAAAATAACCTCTGTGGGTCACTTCCCAGGGGAGCTGACACCGTTACGCTGTTTTTATTCTCCAACACATTGTTCGTGCCCACCCAGTAAAGCTGTGCCGTGTATGATTTTGATTGCGGCGTGGTTGTGACATATTGAAACGGTTGACAGATAAGCTGTTTAACCGGTTCGGGTGACTGGTCAGAATCAATCTTTTGATGGATGCGTTCTTCAAAGCTAACAAATTTTTCTATCAGATCTTCAACGTCCAGAGATATCAGTCTGAAGCCGTAAAGGATAAAATCACTGATTGTATGCAGATTTCTCTGCTTGCAAAAGGAACTGATGAATATCTCGTGGGTGTAACCAAACCACAATAAGGCTCGAAAGAAGATAAATGCGGGTTCACACCTTTTATCCGAATGCCATTCTGAATCGAAAATGTTGTAAGCACCTTGCGAATCAACAATAATATTGAACGGAAGCAAATCAAGATCTCCGGATTTCTGCGGATTGTTCTTAAAATAGTTACTTAGAAACGCAAAATAGGCGTTTAGACATTTTTTAAATCCCGCATCAGCATCATTGTCAAGCAAAGCATGCAGCCATCCGGATACCAATAACGGCCCTTTAAGGTAACGACTTCCCTCTGGTTCGTGGCTAAGAAAATTTCCCTCAGATTCGCCCGGGACAGGCGTTATTTTTTCTTTGCAAACCTGCTCATCATTCCGGCGTTTATACGTAACCGTTCTATATCGAAACTGTCTTTGCGGATTAGAAAGATGGATAAAATCATAGGGGAGCACTTTTGAGAGCGGCGTCTTGGCATCAGCGGCGGCGATTAGAAAGGAGTTGGCAAAATCCGCCAGATACCCCGAACGACAAAGTGTCTCCCAACGCAAAAACTCATCGTCATCCGGACTCCATTCAGGATTGAAATAATCCCTGGATTTGACATGGTACAAGAGCGAATGCGCATAGCGGTCTGATTTGACAAAGCGCTCCGAAAGAATCACACGGCTAAGGAGATGATCCGGAAACGGATAGGCAAACGTATAACATGGCAACCCTGCTTGGTTTAATAGGATTTGCCACTCTTTATGGTCATAATTTCTTATAGGCGGATTCTTAGGATAGCCATTTAAACCGACATACGGTTGGCTATGAATGCCATCCGATGCGCCCATCTGAAATTTTAGCCCCATGCGATTGGTTGCGGCAATAAAAAGAATGCCATCTTTTGTAAGGCTTGCTTTCAACCGTCCTAAAATGTCAATAACAGCCTCTTGATGTTTTCTGCAATCAGATGTCATCAGGCAGGTCTTATCAAATACATCAATGAGAAAAATGGCATCATAGCTTTGATCGGGAAAGTTCGTTTCTTCCAAATTCAAGTTGATTACATTGACAGTCTCCAGATTGCGGCAGCGCATTTGTGCAATTTCGGCCATCGTCAGGTTTGTTTCCAAGGC
>JAOZRC010000466.1 GCA_029940345.1 Desulfobacterales bacterium | reverse complement strand
CAATATTGTCACCTTCGAAATTATCTGATTTCTGCCATTTTGGGAATGCACCCTTTCTGCTAAAGACTGAAACCTTCATTGATTGAAATCCCAAATTATGACCTACACGAATATATCCTTCATTTGCCGGTTTACACTTTACCGTAAAACGCCTTATAATATGAACAGCCCAAAAATCGTTCTAAAAAACTTGCAAAGTCGTTTTACAAGTCAAAGAAAGTGTAAACTACTTTTTAGCTTCAACGATATCCACTAATTCATTCGCCTTTTCAATAATATAATCAGCGCCGTTGTGTTCCAATTCGGCTTTCAGGCGTTGTTTATCCGGGGAGCTAAAAATGGCTCCGACACCGATAAAATCAGCACTTGCGCGTACAGCGGCAACCATATCATCCGGCATATCACCGATATAATAAAATTGGCAGGCCTCATGTTGAACGCAATCCTGGGAAAAAAAGGCCAATGCAATGGCATCAAGCATATAAGGGGACGGCTTGCTCAGGGAAACAGTTCGTCCTTCCCGTTCCAGGATGATGCGTTCAGCCTTCAGACAATCATCAAGCGTGTAAACCATCGCGAAATATTTGCGCAAATCAAAATGATCAAGCGGATAGGCGGCTTCGGCGGCCGGACGACCCGTGGCGATCGCCAAGATATTGTTTTGAGCAAGCTGTTCCAAAATTTGTGGCTCTGTTAAGACTGTTTCGCGGTGAATCAAACCTTCATCATGCCATACACGAGTGTCAAGACAGTATGTGTCTTTGAAAAGTTCAGGGCCCAGGTAAATCTCCTGGAATATTTGCTTGATGACGTTGCCTTGGCCAACCTCTCCCCTATACAGACTCCCGATAAACGCATTGATCTGTTTCCCTTTATCAGCCAATAGCGCCGAAAGAGGAGATGAATGCGATTTTAAATGTTTGGCCAATAACGTGACATCGACGTTTTGAATCGTTTGTATGTACGTTTGCCATGAATCCGCATCTTTCCGCCGTTTCGGTTGATGAATCGGTGCCAATGGAAGCATCGAAAAAAGCATGCTGATAACCAGGCAAGTCAGATCCCAATCATTATTCAATCCGCCGCTTTGCTTCAGGGCAGCCAAATCAGATAATGGGAAAAGCGGTTCAGGGAGCAGTTCCGATGCCCTGGCCGGATTGAAAAAAAGGGTTGCGGTCTGCCTGACAGCTTCTCGATATGATTTAGAAACATCAATCAAGACCCCATCCATATCAAAAATAACCAAATTTTTTCTTTTTACATTATTTCGCATTACAAAGCCTGACAAGTTGCAAGTTTCAAGTTATTCCATATCAGATATTGACTTGTGATTCGTCTGACAAAATAAATATTTTAATTTTTTTAGGTTAATGCTATACGTCTGATTATGGCACTGGTTCAGTTAAATAGATGATTCTATTATATCAATAAGTTACAACGGTTTGTAGCAAACTGGTATAATTGATATAAGCAATTGTTTTAACAGGCATAATATTCCACTGTACGTCTATTTTTTCTATTAAACTGAACCAGTGCCCTGATTATTAAAAGTGCCTTTTACCTGTTGCCTGAAAAATTTGTCAAGAGCCAAATCCGACGATTTATTATCAATGTTCAAATATATCGAGCCAGGGTGCCGCGATTTTGGTTATAAAGGCCGACGCGGAACATCTTTCCGCGTTACATTTATATAGTGGCTTTATTTGGTGGTGGTGTTCAGCAGCAACACATTGAAACTTAAAAATTGGAATAACAATGATAAAACCAGTGATAATATGCGTCGATGATGAACTTTTTGTCCTCACAAGTCTTGAAGAACAACTTAAATATCAATTTGGGGAGCAGTACAAAATTGAAACGACAAGTTCCGGTGAGGAAGCCCTTAGGATATTTAAGCATTATCAAAAGGATCGCATTGAAATTCCCCTGGTGATTGCCGATCAGGTCATGCCCGGAATACAGGGAGATGAACTTCTAATTGAAATCCATACGATTGCTCCGGATACGTTAACCATCCTTCTGACTGGTTTGGCTAGTGCTGAAGCCGTGGGCAACGCCGTGAATTTTGCCAACCTGTATCGTTTTATTGCCAAACCCTGGTATCGTCAAGACCTTCTTTTAACAGTCAAGGAAGCATTGGCACACTATTTCCAAGAAAGAAAATTGAAAGCTCAGGAACTGGAACTTCGGCGCATGAACGAACGGTTAGAGGAAAAGGTCAATAAGCGCACTGCCGAAGTGCTTCGCCAGAAAACAGAGTTGCAAGATACTTTGGAAAACCTTAAGCTGACCCAATCAAAACTGTCAGAATCGGAAAAAATGGCGTCATTGGGATTGCTGACCGCGGGGATTGCCCATGAAATAAATAATCCGGTGAATTATATCTATGCGGGGATTGATTCTTTAAAAGAAGATTTGAAAGATGTTCTTGATGTTATCAAGGGGTATGAAAAAATTACCGCCCAAAATGTGAATGAAGCGTTGAAAAAAGTCAAATCACTGAAAGAAACGGTTGCATTTGATGAGTTGATAATCGAAGTGGATGAACTGACAACCAGCATTAAAAGAGGGGCTGAACGGACTGCCGAAATCGTAAAAGGCCTGCGCATTTTTTCCCATTTAGACGAAGATGTTCTGGAAACAGTTGATATCCATGAAAATATGGAAACAACGTTGATAATACTGCGAAGCCAATATAAGGATCGTATTCAGATCGTCAAATCGTATGCGGAATTGCCTAAAATTGAATGTTATCCGAATAAACTGAACCAGGTGTTTATGAATATCCTGGTCAATGCCATCCAGTCGATTACCGATGAGGGCGTCATCTATATCACCACTTTGTTATCAGGCTTCAAAACGCCTCAAATGGTTTCGATTGAGATTCGCGACACCGGACAGGGTATCTCGGACGAAATCCGAGCCAAGATATTCGACCCCTTTTTTACGACCAAAGATGTTGGTCAGGGTATCGGTTTGGGACTGTCCATCAGTTTCAGCATTATTGAAAAACATCGCGGTAGCATCGCAGTAAAGACCAATCAAGGCGAAGGAACTGCTTTTACCATCAATATACCGTTAAATATAAGGGATCTGAAAAATGCAAAATAATGACACCAAATATGGCATCCTTTACGTTGACGACGAGCCTGATAACCTTACTGTGTTTAAAGCGGCTTTCAGGCGCCATTACAATATCCATATAGCCAACTCTGCCAGGGAAGGCATGGCCATTCTCAGCCAGTCCGATATACAACTGGTTATCACCGACCAACGCATGCCGGGAATTACCGGCGTCGAATTTTTAAAAACCGCAGTCCGAAAACACCCTAAATTAATTCGAATGATCCTGACCGGATACAGCGATATTGATGTTGTTATTCAATCCATTAATCAAGGGCATGTTTACCGCTATATTAACAAACCATGGGATAAAAATGAACTCAAATTAATCATTGACAATGCTCTTGAAACCTATCGTTTAAAAAATGAAAATCAGATTCTGCTGGAAGATTTGAAAAAAGCCAATCTGAAGCTTGAAGAATATGCGGGTGATTTGGAAAATAAGGTGCGTCAACGCACTGAAGTGTTGGAAAAAAACATGGCGCTTTTAGAACGTGAAATTCTTGAACGTAAAAAAGTGGAACAGGTGATTCGGGAGTCGGAAAAAGCTGCCGCCGCTGCCAATGAAACCAAGAGTCAATTTTTAGCGCGTATGAGCCATGATATCAGAACCCCGATAAGCGCAATCTTAGGCTTTGTGCAATTGATGAAAGTTAAATGTGACGCAGCAAATCGTCAAATCTATCTTGATGCGATTTCTTCCAGTGGGGAAACGCTTTTAAGCTTAGTGAACGATATCCTGGATATTTCCAGGATTGAGGCCGGTAAATTGACATTAGAATACACTTATGTTGATTTGCGTGCGGTTTTCAAAGATATCAAACAATTTTTTTTATGGAAAGTTAAAGACAAAGGTCTTGAATTAACGGTTGAAATTGATGAAACCCTGCCCCTGAAAGTTATTTTGGATGAAACCCGTCTCAGGCAAATTTTATTTAACCTCCTGGGCAACGCTTTTAAATTCACGGAAAACGGATATATTAAACTGGCAGCGTTAAAATGCGACCGGCATACGCACTCGGATGACTGTCTTGGCTATGTGATATCCGTGCAAGATTCGGGTTGCGGTATTCCCAAAACGCATCAAAAAAAAATTTTCGGTGAATATGCCCAACAAAAAGGACAATACAGGGAAAAACAAAACGGTGCCGGTCTGGGCTTGGCTATCACTAAAAATTTGGCCGAACTCATGGGATGTCAAATTACCCTTAAAAGCATTGTCGGTGTGGGAAGTGATTTCAGAATTCATCTGGCAAACAGATCCTCTCTGCCGGAATCCGTTGACTGGCGTTAGGAAAAAAGTATGAGCAATAATTCAAAGAAAAATGCGCTGGTACTTATTGTAGACGACAATCCCTTAAATATCAAATTTCTGCAAACCTTACTCTCCCATCAATCGTACCTGATTGAAAAAAAACCTTCGCAAGGAAGATATTATCGGACGCTATGGCGGAGATGAATTTTTAATCGTTCTGCCAAATACGGAGCGACAGGCAGGGTACACAGTAGCAGAGCATATAAGAAATATGATCTGCCAATTGAAATGGCGGCATGATGGCCTGAAAGTTACGATCAGTGGCGGCATTACGGCTATGCAGGAAGAAAAGAACGCAAAAGAACTTATTTCCAGAACAGATAATCTGCTTTATCAGGCCAAAAGAAACGGGCGCAACAATATCGTAATGGGATGAACCGAACATCTTAACATTATGATATTTCGATTTTAATTTTACCATTATTAGGGAGTGGAGTGCA
>JAOZRC010000465.1 GCA_029940345.1 Desulfobacterales bacterium | reverse complement strand
TATAAAATGCGCAAACCATAGTAATTGATAATTGATTTTATAGAACTGATGTTTTTAACCCATTAATTGCTATAGATATTCAGATAATTAATGTCATAAAATCAAATTTGAAACATCTTTAATCTCCATTGGTTAAAGAATTACTTTTATGCCATTTAATTTATGAAAAACTATAGCAGCAAAAAAAGGAGATTTTCATGAGAAAGAATAAGTTTTTTTCGTTGTTTGTTTTGATGTGTTTTGCAATATTTGGGCTTTCAGTTGCGGATGCTCAACTGAAACCGATAACTTCTTCAGACACTATGTATGAAAACGCTCGGCTTATAACGGAATTATGGGAAGGTGGAATGGGTGTTTGGGGGGATAGAGAATCGGATATACCGTGGGGGCAAGGTCCTGTGAATTATACAGCAGGTTTTTCACTTGACCGTTGGCTGCCAAACGTAGGATGGATTCAGGCGGGTGTAGTTGGATGGCTTGATCCTGCAACTTGCGCTGGTGGTACTAGCTGGGGGTGTGGAACCGGTTACAAGACTTTTTTTCAAATCTATTGTGACGCAAATAATGTTTTAGCCTTCGGAATCATTTGGGATCCGGGGGTGCACCAGATGATTGGAGGGCAGGGGCTAACTGTGATGATTGAAGGCCTGGCGAACGGACAACCCGTTGCGGGATATTGGCCGCTGGGATCGATTGATCAGGGGGGCTACCATGATTTCTATCTTGAATGGGGCCCAACATATATTAAATTTATGGTGGATGCACAAGAGAGTCTTGTATATACTCAGCCGATGACTGTGAATCAAGTTTCACTTTCTTGTCTGAACGCAGCAAGATTGAAAGGTGACTTTTGTGCTGGTTATTTTCATTTATGGGATTGGTCTATGGGGCTGGGCGCTGAACTGAATTTTATTGATTTGACATGGGATACGCCTAGAATGGACTCTACCGCTGATATTTTGGGTTCGACTCTTTGGCATTGAGTTGGGTAACTCGGAAGCAGCTTATGGATCATTTTTTCTTATCTTGCGCTCAACAAAAATTTCCTCTCGAAAATGAGTGCATTGAAAGTGATTAACAGCGGAATTTGGGTTGTAGAGATATGTGGATGGCAAATATAATTTAAAAGTTTTAGACATCAGCTCTATAACAATCGGCTCTGCAACCCATTTTTCCCAAAAGAATGCTACTTGGTTAGTTGTTTTCAAATAGCGTGTGAGTGTTATTCGTTGTGCCAGTAATCCATACATAGAGAATGTGCCATTCACTAGTTTTGGCATATTGAAACTGTACATTGGAAAAGATTACCATAACTTTGCGCACAGCTTTGAAGCTAAAAAGGAACTACATGGCGGAATCAGAATTCAGGTTTAAAGGTTATGAATTATTAACGGGGCAGGGCCTTGAAATAGGTGCATTGAATCAGGCAGCCCGAATTCACCCAGGATGCAGCGTAAAATATTGTGATGCCAATACAAGGGAAGAGATAATCGGTTTTTTTCCCGAACTGAAAATAGAAGACCTTGTTCCCGTGGATTACGTGTGTGACCTGGACAGGGAAGGGCTGCATTTATTTGATAATAATCTGTTCGATTTTGTCATTTTCAATCATGTGATCGAACATCTTGCCAATCCGATCAAAGCGATAAAAGAAATTTTTCGCATTGCCAAAAATGAAGGATTGTTGGTTATTTCGGCCCCCGATAAAGACTATACCTTTGACAAACAGCGTGCTTTGACTCCTTTTAAGCATATATTAAAAGATTTTGAAAACGATGCTGATGAGGCTAGCGATGAACACTATGTTGATTTCTTAAAAGCGGTGCATCCGGAGGTTTTCGAGCTTCCACAGGAAAAAATCACAGAGCGCATCAATTTTGTCAAACTAAGACGTGAACATGTCCATGTATGGGACTCCGCCACTTTTAAAGATTTTCTTTCCCAATGCTTGAGCATCCTTGAAATTAAAGCAAATTTACTTTATGAAACCTCTGGAGATGAAAATAAATTTGAGTATTTTTCAATATGGCAAAAAATAGCTTAACAATTATAAATAGGCAACGGTGACTAAAGAACTAACCCAATTTCTTAATCGCTTTCCTCGCAACATGAAAAACAATGAATCCTGTTTAACTGATTAAAACCATGCGCTTTACAACATTGTTCATATATCTTTTTATCGCAGCCTTCCTGATTATCGGTTCGTATGCATTTGTCACGCCGGAATCATTTGCCATAAAAAAGAGTCCGCAACGACCGGTCTTTTCCATTGATGTAAAGGATAAAGCCTTAGGAGAAGTGCTTGAAGATATTTCTAACGCCACGGGCTACAGCATCATTCTTAACGGGGAAAACGATAATCTGTCGGTCAGTTTGAAACTGCGGAACGTTGGCTTGGAGGAGACCCTCAAACGGGTTTTAAAGGATATTAATTACACAGTGGTATGGGACGATTTTGCACGCAAGGTTTTTTTATCCGTTTACGGCGAGCAGGAAACAACTGTTCGCGGGCGTGTGATGGCGCCAGGTAAACATATTGGAAACGCTAAACAACCTATCAATCCGCCGGGCATGTTTCCACGTACTGTTCCGGGTCCGAACGGTCAGCCGATACGGCATACGATCCAGCGAGGCGCGCGTCCTGGCGTGGATATAAGCGGCCGTACCACACGTTTCGCCCAAACCACCAGCACGCTTAGACAGTTTTCCATGCGGCAATGACGCGCATCTCTCTGAAGTGTTTTCTCTTAATTTTCGTTTCTGTCGGTATCATTCCCTTTCTGTTTTCATCATCTACCATTGATCCGGTTTTGCTTCCGCGTTTTATAGCACTGTCGATATTGACATTTGTCCTGATACTGATGATTTCCATCTCATTGGCACAGCACCAATTTCGTAATGCGAGTCTGAAATATGATGCTGGTTTTAGCTGCCTATGTCATGCTGTTTTCCCGGTATTAATTGGCTTTCTTTTAATAGCGGCGCTTACACTTGTAAAAGCGATTAATTTTTCAGAGGGACTTTTTGAGTGGTTAAAACTTTTTTTGGCATCGGCATATTTTTACGCGGCGGTTTTGATCATCGCTGAACACCCCCAAAACATCATCTATCTGACACGCGCGCTGATCATAACCGGCCTTGTGCTTGGAATTATCGGTATTTGCCAATATTTCGATGTAGGCTTTCGTTTTATTCCCGGTAATTTTGAAATGTACGCCACATTGGTTCATAAAAACCTGTTTGCTTCCGCGCTTGTACTTCTTTTTCCGTTTTCCTGTTACGGTGTCACGAGGGTGACAGGTTTCTGGCGGATCATAAGTCTGACATCAACCGCAGTTATTATTTTTTGCCTCGGCGCGGTCCGCACCCGCTCCGCCTGGTTGGCGATGTCAGTCGCCACAATAACGATACTGATTACCTATTTTATAGTACACCGAAAAGCAAAAACACCGGCCAAAACCCCAAAACGGTTAAAAATCAAATATTTTCTGTTCGTTCTTTGCGCTGGCGGATTGCTTTCAGCCGCGTTGTTCACGCAACATCCGTTCAAATTGGCAACCCCGCTTAACTCGGTCGAATCAATGGCCGAGCGTTTGTTACTTTGGGAAAAAACGCTTCGTATGGTGAGGGATGAACCGCTATTGGGCGTCGGGCCGGGACAATGGAAAATCGTGCTTCCCCGTTATGGCAAAATAGAGCGATGGCTTAATGATCGGCCCCAATCAGACCCGGCCGAGGTTATCCACCAACGTCCCCATAACGATTATTTATGGATAATGGCGGAAACCGGTTGTATCGGTTTTATTTTATACGTTTCCTTTTTTATCCTGCTATTCATTTATTTGGGCAAATTTTTGATGCATTCCAGTGATAATGATAAAAAATTTGCTTTTGGGCTGCTTTTCGCAATTACAGGATATATAATAATTGCTTTGTTCAGTTTTCCCAAAGAACGTATGGTGCATACAATTTTATTGATGCTTATCGGGGCAAGCATCGTCGCTATCCGCCAACATACTTCGCCCCTGCAAAAAGCGCCGCAGCCACTTTTCCTGTTGTCGGTTAATTTTATCCTCTTGCTTTTACTTACATTATGTGTTATTGTTGGAATAAAGAGGTATAAATCGGAAGTGTACACCCAAAAAGCACTTACGGCTCGCAGTATTGCACAATGGGATCAGGTTATCTCAGCGATTGATCAGGCCGACTTCCGGTTTTATAATATGGATCCTGTTTCGATGCCGCTAGTTTGGTATCGCGGCGTTGCCAATTTTTCTTTAAACCGATTGGAAGCGGCTTTTAAAGATTTTCAAAAAGCTCAAGTCATCCATCCGTACAACATTCATGTGATAAACAATTTGGGGGTCTGTTATGCGCTAAAGGGGGAGTATGCCCAGGCGATCGTTTTATACCAAAAAGCGCTTGCAATCTTCCCGCATTTCAAAAAGGCGCAAACGAACCTTCATGCCGTTCGTTCTTATCGTATGCTAAACAATTGAACGTCTACCACCATGTGACCATGAGGAAACTTGCTTGAATCTTTATTTTTGAGAAACGAGGTGTTTCATTTAAGTCACATGTATATATTTTACGGCTACCAACATAAGCTGGGACACTAAATGTAGTCGTAGGTTGGGTTGAGGAACGAAACCTGACATCAGCCTGAATTCGTTGGGTTTCGTTCCACAACCCTACCTACGTCTGGCCTGCCTTATGTTGGTAGCCTATTTTACTTTATTTTAATTCTCTTATTGCAATCAAAAAATATCGACACTAAAAAGTTTAAAGTTATTCAACAACATTTAGCAATCATTAAAGATGATAAAACTATAGATATAGTCATCGGATTTAGGTTTGTTCTGGCATGATTTTTGCCCCAAACCAAT
>JAOZRC010000028.1:8979-17576 GCA_029940345.1 Desulfobacterales bacterium | reverse complement strand
TTTGGTAGGGAGGCAATTTTTGTGCCAGAACAAACCAAAATCTGACAACTATACAGGCCTTGCCCACGGAAAATATTGATGCATAACAGAATTAGTTGTTTACTGTCAATTGTCTGAACCGCTGACACCCTAAACCGGACGATGCTCCTTATACCGCTGTCTGAATTAGGTTTTTCAGGATTGCATGATTATAGGATTTTGACATCCTATAATCCATTAATCTTACAAATCCTAATTCAGACAGTGATATGATTTTTTGGGCTTGATCATAAGTTGGGCCACTCAGTTTACTGTCCGATCTCCACACCTATAACCATCTAAATTTATAGAAATTAAATTCAGATTGGTATGGGTCTTATGCAAAGTGGCCGAAGTTATGATCAAGCCCATTTTTTTTAATCCATCATCATTCCATCAAGGCTATCAACGGTTCATATCAGTTATTTTTCCGGCTTGCGCTTCAGCCATTGATTGGCGCAAATGTTGAGCATTAGCAGGATTGGAAAGAAGATACAGGGTTTCTTTCCATGAATCAAACTGATCTAACGGCATCAATACGACCTTTTGCATTTTGTCACCACAGATAATCATCGGATTAACATCTGAAATAACCTGGTCGACCAAATGTTCTAAATTTTCTTTCGCATTTTTTATTGTAACGGCATCCATAGAAAACTCCTATTCATAAAGGTATACATTTTCCATAGGAAATTATCCTGATTTTCAGCACGTCGTCCTTTTTTGCTAACCGCAAGCGTGTGTAAGGGGTGCGGACTGGCAGCAAATAGATTTTTCAAGAATTGTTTGGTTGTGTGCATTAAAGCGGTGCTTGCAACGGGGTTTTTAGGTTCGCACTGAATTGACTTGCCGTTATATTGCTGACACTCTTTGGTTCAGGCACCGCCAAGTCCATACTTTCCAATGCGGCAATGGTTTCCCTTAGTGCATCCATACCATTTTGAAGCGCCTCTTCGGGGGTTTCGCCATCTGAAACACATTCTGAGAAATCTGGAAAGGAAATCAAAAAGCCTCCGCCTTCTTCTTCAGTTAATGGACGTACTTCATACGGGTATTGACTTAAATTTCGCATAGCTCATTTGGTTACTAATTCTATAAATTTTTTAATGTAAATCGGCTTAATGGGGCGACGCGCCGGAACTGGCAAGGTGCGCCCGTCATTGCGGATAAAAACAACATGGCTGGTGCCGCGTTGTCTCCATGTGATATTGTAAGCGCGCGCTACTGTTTTTAAGCTGTCAATCCGCCAATCACGGGGATTGTCGCGCATTTTTCGGAGAGTTTTATCTGTTTTGCTCACAGATCACATTATATCTTATATGGAAGCGCAATGCAAGGAAGTTGTTTGTTTTCAATTGTCTGAACCGCTGATACCCTAAACTAAACAATGCTCCTTATATCACTGTCTGAATTAGGATTTTCAGGATTAAATGATTTTAGGATTATTTTTTAGCGTCCTTCATTTTTCACTATGCTTCATCGTCCTGTAATCTTGTAATCCATTAATCCTAATTCAGACAGTGATATAATCAAATAATCCATCATTGTTCAGCGCGCACATAGAGGCCGCTGTCGTAGTCGCGGCCGACGACAATACGTTTGAGGAAATCGACGAAAATCACCACCGCCGACGAACCTGACGCAGAACTCCAGCACCACAGTTGTGTTTCATCAAATACCGGATGAATATACAGATCACCGTTCTGCTTAGTGTTTGTATACAGGGATATCAATTCTTTTATTTTGGGAAATCGCCAATCATCATAGCCGGCAAAACGATTTCTATTAAGCTGTTTGATATATTGCTTGGCATCACCGTATCTTATGCCGTTTGGCGACCCAGACTACTGCTAACCGTGCCGTAATCGGCCAGGTACAGATTGTTGTCTCTAACCAGCACGTTTTGAAGTTTCAAATCACGGTGGCTGAATTTACCCGGTTCGCCCGGTTTTTCCCGGAAGCGTATGCACGGTTTTCAAAGCGGCGGCAATTTATCCAATCCAGCGCATCAGCGTAACGCCGTCAAACGGGAAAGAGGCGTCAACCGGCGTAGAAATTTAATCTCCTTGTTTTGCACTACAATAATTTTGGCAAGAAACGATTTGGAATAGGGCGAGCGGTTTTCAGGGCTGCGGGTTTGGATGGTTTTGACAGCAACCATGACGCCGTCGCTGATGCGTTCGGCCTGCCACACCACGCCGTAAGCACCTGAACCGAGATATTTGATGATGCGGTATTGGTCTTTTTGAAGTGTTATTTTGGAATCAGGTGCAAGTATGACGTTACGATGTCGTTATAAAAGATGCTAAATTTAATCATATTTTTGATTAATTCTACTTTGGTAAATTGAAATGTAGACTTCTGAACAGACCAACTATAAGGGTGGGTGGAGCTTGGCGGAACCCACCAATATGGACGCCAAATTGCCGAATGGTGGGTTCCGCCAGGCTCCACCCACCCTACATATCGCCAATTGTTTTTCTAATTCTGGCTATCGCAGGTACAAAAATGGCTGTCAAAATTTAATTTACCAAAGTAGAAATAGGATACAAACGTTTAATAGCAACAATTTCGCCAGCGGTCATTTTGGCGCTATGGTTGGGATTGAAACGGTGACAGTCGTGCCGATATTTTGACGGCTTTTAATGTGAATCGTGCTGTTCATCCTGGCTAACATTTTTTTTACAATCACAAGCCCCAGTCCGGTCCCTTGGTGTTTGGAAGTGAAAAAAGGCTTGAAAAGGTTTTCCTGCTCTTCTTCGGAGATGCCGCATCCGTTGTCTTCCACCTGTATCTCAATCTGATCATTGACTTCGTGCATATGAATTCTGATCATAGGGTCAATGCGGTTGCCAAGGGCATCCGCCGCATTTGCCATCAGGTTCAATAAAACCTGATGCAAGGCACGGGTGTCTGTGTAAATCCATTTAATATCCGGCGCCTCGGTTTTTTTGATTTCAATACCCTTATTTTCAAAATCCTCTATAACCAAAGAGATAAAGTTGTCCAGAAAATGGTCTAAACGAGTTTTCTTAATTTGCAGGCTTTCATACATATTAAAAGTTTTCAGAGATTTGAGGAGATATTCGATGCGTGATGTTTCAATCAAGGTGCGGTCCACAAATTCTTTTATCGTTTCCAGGGGGTAGGCAGCCAGATTTCTTTTCAAAACGGTCAGCGCCATTTTGATAGAGTTCAGAGGATTGGCAAGTTCATGGCGAATTCCCAAAAAAATGTAGCCGAAATTATCCATAAGATTGGTTGCCGCCGCAATCGATTCCATCCGTTTACGTTCGGTTACGTCTTCGATAATAACAATGGTGCTGGAAGGTTCACCGATTAACTGATGCTTTCTTATCATTAAATGCTTGCCATGAAGTTCAAATGAATTGTTATCATTTATTTCCAAAGGCCTTTCGGTCGGGGAGTTCAGAATGGCCTCAATCCTGAGTTTCATATCCTGGTTGAATAAATCGGCAAAATAAACACCCAAAAGTTTTTCGGTGGCCGAGCCCAGGAATTTGGCTGCAGCTGCATTTGAATAGATAATTCTTTGACGATAGAGTTCCAGGATACCTTCGGACATACTTTCCAAGATCGTTTTCAGATGAAAATTTTGGGAAAGCAACTCTTTGGTAATCCGCCGGGGAAAGGTATCTTCAAGCCTCAATATTGGCTTTTGTTTGTCAGGCTTACGGCCTGAATCAGATTCACCGATCACTTTATGAAGATACGGAATTATTTCGGCAAAAGGTCCCTTGGAAATGCACGCATCAGCGCCGATTTTTGCTACGTCAAACTCATTTTCGACAACCGCTGCCGATATGATAACAATGTAACAGTCCATCAGGTTGGGCATGTTTCTGAGGGCTTTACACAATATGTCTCCGCTGATTTTGGGCATAATCAGGTCCATAAAAATGATATCCGGCGTAACCGCACCGACAATTTCCAATGCGGCAAAGCCATCCAGGGCGGTATAAACCTGATGTCCTTCATTCTCCAAAAAATGGGTCATCAGTTTCAATGTTGCGGGATGATCATCCACCACCAGTATTTTTTTTTGCATCGTATGAATCTTTCGGTTCAGGTTTTCACCGGTAGCAAGAGACAATTTTTTGAATGACCGCTTTGAGTTTCATTTTGCCAATGGCAAGATTGCTATCCACATCAAGGATAAGAACCATGTGGATGTGGGCGCTTCCTGCCGACTCCTTGGTTGCGTCAGTGACTTCGTCCAGGCAACGCACAATAATTTGAGCCTGCGGAGCGGCAATGTGAATCATTTGGCTTTTTCCCATGCCGATTAATTCAGTGGTTCGTTGCGTTTTCAATAGAATCTCGTTAATATAGGCACCGATTTCTTCCAGCTTACACCCTGAGATATTCAACTGGTTGGCTAATTCACCTTGGGGGCTAAAAACGCCGACGGCCTGAAAACCGTCCACATCCTTAAATCTTTCCAACTGTTCAACGATATGTTTTTCAATTTCCTCTTTTTTGAGCTTGTCAGGGTGTCTCTTCCCCGATGATGCCTGCTGCGTCGCAGGCATATCAGCGGAATCTTTCCGGGCTGCGTGTTGCGTTGCCGGTTTGTCATCCGTATCCTCATTTTCATTTTCAATTTCATCGCTTTCATCCTCGCCTGTTTCTTCATATAAAGCGTCATCTTTGTCCTTGGCGACATCCATTAGCAATGACATAAGCGAAGTGGATATTTGTTTGGTAACTTTACGGGAAGGCGTTTTTCGTATGCTGATTTTGACAGGGCCTAGTTTCAGCATCTCAAGAGCGGCTTTTTCGCCTTTCATGTTTTTGTAAAGGGCGCTATAAAGCGCTCCTTTTTGAAAAAAGAACAAGCCGGATTCCGGTTCGGCTCCTTGAATTTCCAGGAGACAAGTTTTGGCCTCCATTTCGATGATCTGAAGGAAACTGGCCAATGAAATGCCCGTCAATTGCCCTTTATGGGTTACCAATTCAAGGCACTGAAAAATGGCGTCGGCCAATTGATCAAAATCTATCGGTTTTTCCAGGAGCTTGAGCGTTCCCATCTTCTTTATTTTGCTTTCAGCATCTTCCGTGCCAAAGGCGGTCATAACGATGGTGGGAATAGATGAAAAATGAGACGCTATATAAGCAAGCAACTCGTAGCCGTCCATTTCAGGCATTTTTAAATCCGTAACCACAAGATCAATGGGTTCTGAGTGAAGAACTTCAATGGCTTTTTTGCCGTTAGCCGCGGTAATAATATTCAGTTGGTTTTTGTAAACCGTAAAACCGCTTTGGATGCTAAGGAGATAGCGCTCCTCATCATCGACAATTAAAACATTTTTCATTCGATAATCCTCCCTTTTAATAGTCACTTGAGGTGTTCGGATTCGTGCGTATTGCCAAGTAATAATGGGTTACACCGCCGTTTCGTTCGAAGTGTATCGTATGCACTGTTTTTTTTGACGCCGTGATGGGGCATTCCAGACATGTCTCTGTTTTTGGATTTCTGTTCACAAGTGCTTTCAGCATAATAGCATCTCTGAATCTTGTCAACAATGCAGTGGGGCGAAGGTTGGCCTAAAAATATGAAAGCAGCCGTCTTTATTTTAGAACTTCGTTAAGCTTTTGAGACAGCACATTAAGATTAAACGGCTTGTGCATAAATCCGTTGCAGCCACGCGCCATAATTGCAGACGCTTCCTCGTTAAGCGTGTAGCCGCTGGCAAGGATCACCTTTACATCAGGGTTGATCATTTTCAATTTGTTAAATGTTTCACTTCCACCCATACCCGGCATAATCATGTCCAAAATAACAATGTCGATCCGGCGGCCGTTTTCTTTATAAAGCGCTAACGCCTGGACGCCTGAATTTGCCGTCAGAGCCTCATAACCCAGCACTTCAAGCATCTCTTTACCGGCGGTGATAACAAGTTCTTCGTCATCCACCAGCAACACCGTGCCGTCACCCATAATCAATTTGTCGGTCAGATCAGGTTCTTTTGCCACCGGTTGGGTGATGGCCGGCAAACAGATATTGAATGTGGCGCCATGGCCTTTTTCGCTGTACACGGTTATACTACCGCCATGATTGTGAATAATGCCATAAGCGGACGCCAACCCCATGCCCGTGCCTTTGCCCATCTCCTTGGTTGTGAAAAACGGATCGAATATTTTTTCGATTGTTTTTTCATCCATTCCGACACCGGTGTCAGTAATCGAAATTTTAACATATTTGCCCGGCTGGCAGTTAAACAATTTACTATCGCGTGCATTCAAAGTGAAATTGAGAGTCTGTATATAGAGATCGCCGCCTGATGGCATCGCCTGCCTGGCATTGGCATACAAATTGAGCAGCACCTGTTCGATTTGATGCCGGTCTACTTCCACAATCCGAAGTTGAGGTTCATAGTTTTCGTGGATAGTGATTTCCTTGCAGGTGCGCCCGAACATCAGATTTTGTTTCTTGATCAGTTCATTCAGCTTGGTGGGTTTGACTTCATATTTACCGCCGCGAGCGAACCCTAACAACTGGTTGGTTAAGTCGGCCCCGCTTTGAACGGCGCGTTCAATGCCTTTTAATTTGTGATATTCCGGATCGTTGGCATCCCGCTTTAAAAGCATTAAAGACGCATACCCCTGTATGCCCATGAGCAGATTATTAAAATCGTGGGCAATTCCGCCGGCCAAAGTTCCGATGGCTTCCATTTTCAGAGCGTGCTGAAGTTGTTTACGCATTTTCGTGGGTTCGGAAATATCACGCAAAACCACAAGCATACCCGCCGGCAGGCCCTCATGGTCAAAATAACGGGAGGCGCTGATGCTGATATCCAGCAGGTCTCCGGATTTGGTATAGCGTTTGGTGATAAACATATGGCAGGGTTCTCCGTTTTCCACCAGCTTCTTAATTACAACCATGGATGCCTCCCTTTCCGATTCCGGCATAAACGGGATGCGCTTATTTTTAACATCACTCAGCGTCCAGCCAAATGTTTTGGTGAAAGAGGGGCTGATATATTTGGCGTTGCCTTCCATGTCGTAAATAACAATGGCGTCGGCCGACGAATTCAGCAGGGAACGGTATAGCTCTTCACCGCGACGGGATTCGGCGTACAATTGCTGATATTGTTGTTTACTGGTCTGAAGCGCTTTTTCGCGATCCTGAATCGCCTTAGCCATGATTTGAAAATCATTTGCCAATGTGTCGATTTCAAAATAGCTTGCAGGCATCGGCTTCAAATTATAACCCCCGCTGGCAATCTTTTGAGCAGTAGTTATCAATTGAGATACCGGTTTTAAAACTTTTTTCAATACCATCAGGGAAATTAACAATGCCAGGCTGATAGCCAAAGTTGCGCCGAGCTGAAAAATTGTTTTAACCCGTTTAATGGGTGCAAACGCCGTTTCCAAGGGCTGGGCGACAAGCACCAACCACCCGGTTGACGGTACAACCGCGACACTGCCCAATTGTTTGGTTCCATTGAAAATAAATTGAAAAGTGTCTTCCAGGCCTGACAGCCCCTTACGAATGATTGCCAAATTGCTTATATCTAATCTTTGCGCCACTATATCAGGATTGGGATGCGCAATCGTAACGCCGGTGTGGTCAACAATAGCTGCATAACCGTCCAATCCTGCGCTGATTTTAGACGTAATCGTATTTAAAACGCTTAAGTCCAGATAGCCGACCACCATCCCTTTTTCTAGCGACGCGGTCATGGCCATTGTGGGTGCACCGGTTTGCTTTGAGATAAACGTGTCGGAGATGAAAGAGCGGTGATGTTTCAAGGTTTTACGAACATAAGGCTGGCCGGATTGGTTTGTTTCCACAGGCATCCGGTCGGAAGGCGCCTGGTGAGTGATTACGCCGTTCTGATCAAGAATCCGGATCATATTGAAAAAAGAATGCGAGTGAATGATCGTCTCAAGATTGTCATTGAGACGCTCATCATCGAATAATGAGCGGATTTCAAGAGTGCTTTTGATCTGATTTAAAAGAGCGCGAGGTGTTATCAGAAACCGTTCTATTTCATCAGACAGGGATTTGGCCATGAAAAAGTTTTTATCGCTGATATCTTGTTCCAGTTGGTGCGGCATGATTAACAGGCTGCCAATACCGGTAAAAATGACAGGAACAATCGACACGATGATAAAAGAAAACGTCAAAAACATTTTAAAGGTGGGTTTTTTTTTGATGTTGTCACCTCCCCCTTTTACATAATTGCCATTAAGAAAGATTGCAAATTCAGTTTATTTGTTATAAGGTTCTCAAAAGTTATAAAATTATATAAAGAAATTATGCTCATAATGCAAATATTTTATTTACTACAGGATAATAAGCATTGACGCTTGCAAATGGGAAACCTCCCAAAATTATCGTGGTTTGCGGTTCCACCGGCGTGGGTAAAACCGGAACCGCGATTAAACTGGCCCGCCATTTTAGCGGTGTGATTATCAGCGCCGATTCTATTCAAGTGTATAAATATATGGATATTGGCGCGGCCAAACCGACGTTGCAGGAACGCGCGGCTGTTCCCCATCATTTGATAGATGTGGTTGCACCGGATGAACCCTTTGACGCCGCCCGGTTC
>JAOZRC010000028.1:0-8879 GCA_029940345.1 Desulfobacterales bacterium | reverse complement strand
CGCCCGGTTCTTTATAAACGAATTAATCAACGTGTAGAAGCGATGATTCAGGCCGGTTTTACGGATGAAGTCCGGCAATTGCTTGACAAAGGCTACACCGCGGATTTAAAACCCATGCAGTCCATCGGTTATCGCCATGTGGCCGCTTTTCTTCAAGACCGTTGTTCGTGGGATGAAACGGTGCGACTTTGGAAACGGGATACACGGCGGTATGCCAAGCGACAGCAGACCTGGTTTAAATCCGACCCGGATATCGGGTGGATCGCTCCCGAAGAATGGGAATCAGCTATACCTCGAATCAATGCTTTTTTAAGGAACGTGGAATGCTGGTAAAATCCTTTTTGGCCGCTGCGTTGATCAAATGTTGGTGCCACACCTGTCGTCTGATTGTGGTTGAAAATGAAGCACGTGAAATCGTAATCCGACGTCATTATGGTGGTTGCGTTTATACAACCTGGCATCAGCGCATGTTTTATTTTGGGGGTTATTTCGGTTCACGGCACGTCGCCGTGATGATCAGTAAAAGTCGGGATGGTGATTTGGCCAGTGAGATCGGTCAACACCTCGGATTCAGAGCGGTGCGGGGCAGTGGCAGCCGCTACTACCGTTCCGCTTTAATTGCTTTGATTCGTGATCTGAAAAGCGGTAAGCATAGCGCCGGGATGTATGCCGACGGCCCCCAGGGACCGCCTCGTGTGTTTAAGAACGGCGCGGTTATGATCGCCAAAAAAACTGGTAAACCGATTATCCCGATGATGTACGGTGCCAAACGACGCATTGTTTTCAACTCATGGGATCGCTACTTTCTGCCCATGCCTTTTACGAAAACCGCTGTGCTTTACGGTGAACCGATTTTTGTGCCGGCAGATGCCGACAGCATTACGTGTGAGCGCATCCGGAAATTGGTTGAAGAACGTTTAAACCGTATGGCCGATCGGTGTGATACGATATGGGGAGGCGATCCCGTAGGCAAACCGGGGTTCGATTTGCCGCCAGCGCCATCCGTGATTGATTCATAACGCACCGACCTTGTAATGTATCGCCACTTTGCCAAGTGGCCTATTATTTAATCCTTAGCAAAAAAGGGATGACATGGCTTTAAATTTTTCAGAAAAAAAAAAAGAGACGTTTATCCTGTTAGCTATTGTTATTTGTATTTTATCACTTATTGGCTGGTTTTATTTTGACACCCTGAGATTGACGGCCAAAACTGAAAAACCGCAAACTGCGGTTCAGAAGAGTAAAAAGGCGGCGCCTGAATCGTCGGCTCGTGTTGTGCATAAAAAAATCGGCGCACCTAAAACGGGTCAGGAATCACCACCTGAAACCCCAAAGGCGCTTCCAAATGAAATAAAAGAAGCGCCGCCCGATGCCGATACAGTTTCTTCGCCTCCTGGGAATCAGGTTGATAAAAAACCTGGCAGCGAATCCTCTGAAACTGCGCCTAAAGATGAACAAAAGGATAAAATCGTTGCGCTAACGCCCACTGATGCGCTTTCATCAGACACCCTGGCGCAAACGGATGCGGACAAGCCAACAGGAAAATTTTCCACGCCCCTGGATGCTGTTTCGGAGAATACATCCCAGACCGAAAAAGACAGCACCGTCGTCGCGCAAGCACCGGTTAAAACCATTGACAAGGCAGTTGCGGCAGCATCGGTGAAGACAACCCCGCAAACCGGCGAAGAAAAACAATCTTCCAAAGATGAATCCCCGGTAACGTCAGACGCGTCTGAAGAAACAGCATCGTCTTATAGGATGCGCCAGCCGTTTCACCCGTTTTCGATAAAATTATCCAGCAATCGAATAAAAAGCAATGCCCAAAAAGGGTTGAAGGTGTTTAAAAATGATAAAACCGATCCGTATCTGGTGAAATTGGACTTGGGGGTGGAACGTGGGATTTGGTGGAACGTCTACACAGGACATTACAAAACCAAGCAAGACGCGCTTAATGCCATGAAAACCTTTGATATGCCAGATGCACGTATTAAAAAATTGCCGTATGCCAATCTGATTGACGAATTTTCATCCGAAGAAAAGATGGCAGCAGTTTATCAGCGTCTTGAAAAACAGGGCTATGAACCTTATGTCATTCGGGATGCCGGTAAATGGCGTTTGTTTGTCGGTGAATTTTTATATATCCCAGGGGCGGCCCAGCGCAATCAGGCGCATTTGGAAGCCGCCGGTTTTACCAGTCGAATCGTTACACGCTGATCCGCATATGATCAGATTATTATCAGATCGTAACCGTTCGCTCCCCTACGTGCAAACAAACGCGGGACAGCTTCCCACGCTACATATTCTCGCACGGTTAGTGATCATGTAGAGCGGAAAGCCGTTCCGCTCAGGGGGAGTGAACGGCTACATCAGATCAATAATTGTATGACAGCTTTGAGGATATCCGTTGTGACCGTATGGATTCGGGCATCCGAACTGGAACGCGGGCCGGCGACATTCAGAACGCGGATATGATGATGCGTTATCCAATTGGCGATTTGGTGCGCGGCGGCAGTTACAGACCAGCGGGACATGTCAGCGTGCATACAGGGGCGCAGATGTTGGAGCGCAAGTGTACGGGTGAGCGCTGAACCGCCAGTCAACACCCCATGGGAGATGATAAGCGTGCCATCGCTGTCCAGCACGTTTTGTCGGGTGCGGGCGGCGTAGTTCGCTGAATTCATCTCTTTTAAATTGTAATTTAACGATAAGGGACCGTTTTCCGTTTTGCGGCCTTTAGGAAGCCACCCGCCATGATCAACACCCAATGAGATAGCCGCATCCAAGGCTCCCTGGTCCGCACCGGTTTGTCCCCCGGAGATTATTTTTTGCAGCATGGGAAACTCTACGATGTATTTATACTCTATTGAATGGTAATTTCCAAATGATCAGGTTTGACCGTCACTTCAAACGGTGTCAACGGTTTTTGAACGGGTCCGGAAATATATTGGCCATTTTCATCAAACGTTGACTTAGAAACACTGCAACATCGGATTGCCGGACCGTCAGGAAGCGGATCCAGACGCCGGCCCATATGCGTGCATTTGTTTTTAAAGGCACGAAAACAATCATTCCCGGAGGCCAGTACCAGCACTCTGACCGGCAGCGCTTTACCTTCCAAACGAATGGCTCCGCCGGATACGGCAAGCTCCGGCGTTTTTGACAAATCAATACGAACCTTACCCTCTTTAAAAGACCAGCAATCGGCGTGAAGCGGCGGCTTGGTCTTACAAATTCCTAAAATACGTGTGAAAAACCCCATTTTAGCAGATTCCTTTTGGGTTGTTACTTTCCATGATGTTTTTTATTCACTTTGAATGGTTATCGTAATTCCGGCGTGCGAAAGTTAAGCAGAGCGGAGGAACGGAGCGGAACGGCTTTCCGCTTTACATTTGTCCCGGCAAATGAAGAATACAATTTATTTTAGCCCTTAAAGCCCAATTCATCAATAATCGCATCAATTTCTCCGAATGCGCTGGCATCTAAATTGAGCAACTCAAAACCGGTGTCATAAAAATCGCTGTTAGGGCTTTTTTGACACCATTTGCTGGATGCATCAAAGAGCAGATACTTTTTTTCAGCACCGTCTTCATTCACCAGCAATTTTAAATGATAGGTTCGACCGACGGCCAAAGGCATGCTGCTCATAATCATGATCCCGTGTTTGGTAACATCCACGACAAATCCGATGGGAATATCCGTGCCTTGTTCGATAATGGTCAAATAATAGATCAGGTGGCGCCTATTTTGTTTTCTTTTTTCATACATGTTTGCACTCCTTGGATGTAGTATTCTAAAATCACAAATTATACTTTTAGCTTGAATTTTTTTAACTTCTGATTCAGCCCGCTTTTGCCAATACCCAGCTTGCGGGCGGCGTGGGATTGAACATTATCAGCCATTTGGAGCGCCCGTTCGATCATCGCTTTTTCAATAAAGGCCAACGTTTCATATAATTTGGCATCAGCGGGAATGCCTTCGAAAGCCAATGCGCGATGATTGTTTTGCTTAAAAACGGCGGGCAGGTCGGCCAATGTGATCACCTCACCGGCGCATAAAACCATCGCTCGTTCAATCACATTTTCCAATTCACGAACATTTCCAGGCCAGGAATAGTTAAGCAAAAGGCGTTCAACCTCTTGGGCGATATGCGTCACCGGAATATTCGAATTGCGTTGATCCGCATATTTTTTAATAAAATGCAGCATCAAGGGATGAATATCCTCCTGGCGCTGCCGTAACGGCGGCAAAACAACGTGAAGCACATTCAGACGGTAAAAAAGGTCCTCCCGGAAACGCCCCGCTTTGACTTCATTTTTCAATGTCTTATTGGTGGCCGCAATCACGCGTATATCAACAGCGATGGTCTTAAAGCCGCCCACTCTTTCAAACATTTTTTCCTGGAGCACGCGCAATAGTTTGACCTGTATACGAGGCGATAACTCACCAATTTCATCAAGAAACAGGCTTCCGCCATCGGCCAATTCAAAGCGTCCTTTTTTCTTGGCGATAGCGCCGGTAAAAGCGCCTTTTTCATGCCCGAAAAGCTCACTTTCCAGGAGCGTTTCCACCAGCGCGGAACAATTCACAGCGATAAAAGGCTTATCACGCCGTGAACTGTTAAAATGGATTGATTTGGCTACAAGCTCCTTGCCAGTGCCGCTTTCACCTTCAATTAATACGGTTGCCGATGCCGGCGCAATTTTGGCAATCAATTCAAAAACATCCCGCATCGCTTTACTTTTTCCGATAATGTTGCCAAATTTATACTTTGATTCAATGGCCCGGCGGAGGTTCCGGTTGTCTTTCACCATCCGAAACATTTCAAGCGCTTTGCCGACATAAAGCGTCAGTCTTTCGTTGTCAAAAGGCTTTAATATATAGTTATAGGCACCCTTTTGCATCGCCTCCACCGCTCTTTCAACCGTGCCATGGGCGGTCATCATAATCACCGGAAGGCGGGGATCACCAGCTTTTATCCGTTCTAACAGTTTAACGCCGTCCATCACCGGCATTTTCATATCGGTGAGTACCAGGTCCACATCGGAATTTTTTAATATTTCCAAGGCTTCATGGCCACTATTGGCGGTTAGCGTTTCATAGCCCTCCTCTTCCAAAACGGCGCTTAAAACCAGCGGATAGTTTTTTTCATCATCGACGATTAAGATGGTGTCCATTTATAATCCTTTTAATCAAATCACGTCAACCGATAGTCACGTCCAGAATATGCAGCGGCTGAGTTCCCCTGTTTTCCAGGCTTAGTGGCCCATTGCCGGCAATCATCGCCGTTTCACGCTGTTCCAATACCCGTATCTGATGCATTTCAGCAATTCTGACAGTACCATCCAAAACGATCAGATGCCGGACAGCAGCTTTCCACAATAGTTCCATGGCGGCTCCGGCATGAATCAACAAACGCTCTGTACGGTAATTTTCCTGACGATCCAAAAGCGTCGTATGGCCCCATGAAAAGTAGCGCGTGGGGTGTTGTTGATGTTCTTTACGCCCCTCTGTTTTGAGCTGCGTGACAACATTTTTAACTTCCCGGCTGTTTTCCAGATCGGACACAAACACGCTGTCCGGTGTGCCCACAACAACCATGTTTTCTAAATGATTGGCGGCCACAAGTTGTTGTTGTCCCATGATAAAACAATTATGCGTGGCATTCGCTATGACGTCACCCTGGATCACATTTCCATTTTGATCTTTGGGCATAAAATCGTACAGCGATTTCCAGGAACCGATATCACTCCATCCGAAATCTGAGGGCAGCACCACGCCTTGGGTCGTATGTTCCATAATCGCATAATCAAAAGAGATATCGGGCAGGCGGGCATACGGTTCCCGCTTGATCGGATCACCGCCGTCCACAAGCATTTTGACACCGGTGTACAGATCGGCTTGAAAGGTTTTAAACTCTTGGATAATCACGGATGCTTTGAAGGCGAACATACCGCTATTCCAGAAATAGTTGCCGGATTGGATATATTTTTCCGCCGTGGTTTTATCCGGTTTTTCCACAAAGCGTTCGATAAACCTGACGTCATCCTTGGGAGCGTCCGTAAGGCCGTCCGGTGCGCCCTGGATATAGCCGTAGCCAGTTTCGGGGTAGCTGGGGCAAATACCAAAGGTGACAATATAGCCTTGTCTTGCGAAACGCACCGCGTCAGCCACCTTTGAATGAAAGCCTTGCTTGTTCTTAATAATATGGTCCGCGGGTAAAACGACGATCAGGGCCTGTGTATCTTTTTCAATAATTTTTAACGCAGCAAGCAGGATTGCCGGCGCGGTATTGCGTCCGCAGGGTTCGCCAATAATTTTGCCAGATGATGAAACACCGATTTCATCCAGGTGATGGGCGATTTCGTTAAAATGCTCGTTCCCGCAAACAACACGCACGTTTTCTGCGGCCAGGATCGGGAAAAGGCGTTTAACGGTCATTTGAACCAGGGAATCATCGCTTCCGAATGTTGCCAGTTGTTTGGGGAACAGTTTTCTTGACACGGGCCATAAACGTGACCCCACACCTCCGGCCAGCAACACCGGATATACATGTGAATAAGAATCAGGCATTAGAATAATTTCCTTTACGATTACTTTTATATTTCCCGTTTCCGGATGCTATTTTGGCTGGGCTGCAAAGCGTTTCCACCGCATTATAACCGATCAGCGCGTTCACTTCACGCGTCAACTTCAAACCAGGCTTTAATTTGCTTGATTCCGGCAAGGCGATGACCGTCTCGGTTTTTTCAGGGTTGCGCAGATGTAAATATGCGCGGCAGGGACCCGCATGTTTTTTCAAAAGCGCTTTCAATTGCGGTAAATCTTCTTTGGTGAGACGGTTCAAATCCAGGTTAAAACGAATACTGGCAGTCCAGGTTTCTTCCGCTTTGTCAATGGGAATCATGGTTTCGCAAAGCAAGGTTATTGAATTTTCATCTTTTTGAAGCGCACCTTCCACCAGGATCGGATGATCATCGGCCAAGAGTTGATCAACTTTGGCATAAACGGATGGAAATACAACCAATTCCAGTGCGCCAAGCATATCCTCGATGGTTACAAACGCCATCAACTCCCCTTTTTTGGTTTTGATGGTTTTGATCGCGCGGATAATACCGCCGATGCGCACCGCTTCCCCGTCGGCCCTCTCCTTGAGTGAAACCGTATCTGCGTCTGTGTATTTTTCAAGCAACGCTTCGTAACCATCCAGCGGATGACCGGTGATATAAAAGCCGAGCATCTCTTTTTCAAGGGCCAGGCGTTCAGTTTCATCCCACTCATCAATGGCAGGCATAGTGGGGGCGTTAATGGCCGGGCCATCGCCCATACTGAACAAACTGATCTGGGGATCGTTTTTTTCCTTCTGAATGCGTTGTCCGTATTCCAGTGCCTCTTCAAGCGCCGCAGCCATGCGGGAGCGATATTCATCCGTAGAATCAAAGGCGCCGCATTTGATCAGACTTTCAACCACCCGTTTATTAATTTTTTTCAAATCTGCCCGTTCACAAAAGTCAAATAAAGAGGTAAAGGGTTTTTCCTGGCGAGCTTCGATAATCGACTCAATGGCACCTTCACCCACATTTTTTACGGCGGCCAAGCCAAAACGAATTTCATCTTTGATAACGGTGAAGGCCCGGTCGCTTTCCATGATATCAGGCGGTTGAATCGTAATTCCCTGGGTGCGGCAATCCGAAATATATTTAACAATCCCATCGGTGGAATGAATTTCACTGGTAAGCAAGGCCGCCATAAATTCAACCGGAAAATGGGCTTTCAAAAAAGCGGTCTGAAATGCAATCAGCGCATACGCAGCGCTATGCGACTTGTTAAACCCATAACCACCGAATTTTTCAATTAAATTAAAAATATCAGTCGCTTTTTTGGCGGCAATGCCGTTTTCGGAAGCGCCCTGAACGAACCGTTCCCGATGATCCGCCAGGATGGAGGCGATCTTTTTGCCCATGGCCTTGCGCAAGTCATCCGCTTCGGACATGGAATAATTGGCCAGAACACCGGCGATTTTCATCACCTGTTCCTGGTAAACGATCACACCGTAAGTTTCTTTTAAAATCGGCTCCAGTTGGGGAACCAGGTAAGCGACTTTTTTGCGGCCATGTTTGCGTTCTACAAAATCATCCACCATGCCGCTATCCAACGGGCCGGGACGGTAGAGTGCCACCAGCGCGGTAATGTCATCAAAGCGCTCCGGCCGCAGTCGCACCATCAGGTCTTTCATACCGGAGCTTTCCAATTGAAAAACGCCTGTTGTGTTGCCCGAAGCTAAAAGTCGGTAGGCAGCCGGATCATTAAAATCAAGATTGTTCATGTCCGGAGCCGTCTTGCCCTGGGCGGTGATAATCGCCAGAGTGTCGGCAATTACGGTGAGGTTGCGCAATCCCAGGAAATCAAATTTCACCAAGCCGATTTTTTCAACATATTTCATATCGAACTGGGTGACAACTTCGTCTTTTTTACCTTTATATAATGGTAAGTATTGCACCAACGGGCGATCGCCGATAACAACACCGGCGGCATGGGTGGAGGCGTGGCGCGTCAAACCTTCCAAAACTTTGCTGATTTTAAGCAATTCGGCAATTTCAGGACGCTCCTTAGCCATTTCATTGATGCGTGGCTCAAGTTTAAGAGCGTTTTCCAAGGTGATGTTAAGCACATCCGGAACCAATTTGGCAAGAACATCCACATCCCGCAAAGGAATAGCCAAGGCCCGGCCCACATCCCGTATCACGGCCTTGGTTTTCAGCTTTCCAAAGGTGATGATCTGGGCCACATAATCGCCGCCGCCGTATCGCTCTGACACATATTTAAAGACTTTCTCACGGCCATTGATGCAAAAATCAACGTCAATATCCGGCATGCTTTTA
>JAOZRC010000464.1 GCA_029940345.1 Desulfobacterales bacterium | reverse complement strand
CCCTCGCTCTCACACTTTTTCGCTTCGATCACGACTTTCCAAACAGGCTCTTAAAGAATACGCTACATTTTAAACAGCTATTTTTAAGTTACCAAAGTGAGGAACGGGAACGAAATAACTTCCCCATTCCGGAGTGCAAACTTCAGTTTGCGATGCTGTGACGCAAACTGAAGTTTGCACTCCTCTTCTGAAAATGGGTCAGTTATTTTGTCCCCATTCCTAAGGATGAAGCGGAACAGCTTTCCGCTTTACATCAGTGCTTAGCGGCTTATGTTGGCAACCTATAAAATCACCAAACATGGTCTTGCTTAGTATATGATGGAGAGTGTTCCGACACGCCGGAATCCGGCATCAACCGATAAACGCTTCTTCCGTAATTTCAACGGCAGCGCCGTTCGATTCGAGAATCGCATTCATTTTACCCAGTGTAACCGGTAAGATGGTGTGGATAAAAAATTCAGCACTTTTAATTTTACCTTCGTAAAAGGCGATGTCTTTTTTCTTAGCGCCTTTTTCCAACTTAGTTGAGGCTGACGTAGCACGCCATAGCAGCATCCAAGCCATCACAACATCTCCGCAAACGTCCATAAACGGATACGCAAACGCAAAGGCCGTCATTACCTTGGCTGACATCGCCATCCCACCGATATGCATCGCCACTTCGCCCAATTTGCTAATGGCAGCATCGGCTTTATTGGCTAAAACCTGGGTGGCTTCCGTATTTTTAGCCGCGGCAATGCTTTTGTGCATCTCACCGAGAAGTTCCATAATCGGTTTGCCCTTTTTCATGCCCAATTTGCGTCCCAAAAGGTCCATGGCCTGAATGCCGTTGGCACCTTCATAAATCAAGGATATACGGCAGTCACGCAGAAGCTGCTCCATGGGATAATCTTTGATATAGCCGTAACCGCCAAATACCTGCAAGCCATCACTGCAAACCTCCCACGCCCGGTCAGTGACATATCCTTTGGCAATCGGTGTCAGCAACTCTATAATGTCATTGTATTTTTCCTGGGTTTCGGCGTCATCCGCGATCTTGGCTTTGTCGCCACATAAACCGATATAATAGATGAGACTGCGCATACCTTCAACATAGGCTTTCATTGAAAGCAATACTCGTCGAATATCAGGATGTTGAATAATTGGCACTGGCGGTGCGTCTTTGTTCTTCATTTGCAACAGATTTTTACCTTGGATGCGTTCTTTGGCGTAGTTCACCGCATGCATATACGCAGATGAAGCGCCTGAAAAGCCTTGCAGTCCGACCATCAAACGCGCTTCATTCATCATTAGAAACATATTGCGCATGCCCTTATTGGCTTCGCCTAATAAGGTTCCCCGGCATTTGCCCTTGCCGCCGAGTGCAAGTGAACACGTCGGATTGGCGTGGATGCCCATTTTTTGTTCAATGCCGGTGCAGACAACATCGTTAAATTCACCCAAGGAGCCATCGTCATTCACCCAGATTTTGGGAACCAGAAACAATGAAATTCCGGCGGCTCCTTCAGGTGCGCCTTCAATGCGCGCCAATACCGGGTGAATGATATTGGGCGTTAAGTTATGTTCTCCACCTGAAATGAAAATTTTATTTCCTGTGATCGAATAGGTTCCATCATCATTTTTAACCGCCGTTGTTGAAAGCGCCCCCACATCCGTACCGGCTTGAGGTTCAGTGAGCAGCATCGTGCCAGCCCATTCACCGGTATACATATTTTTAAGAAAGAGCGCTTTTTGTTTTTCGTTTCCAAACGTTTCAATCAGCTTACCCGCTCCGTGAGTCAAACCGAGAAACATCATAAAGGCATAGTTTCCGCCGTTCATGTATTCACCCGCTGCCATTGCGACTGAATTAGGCATCCCCTGACCGCCATATTCCGGCGAATCGGTCACAGCGATCCATTCACCTTCGCGCATAATTTGATATAGCCGATGAAATTCCTTCGGAACGGTGACATTGCCATTATCGAATTTGCAGCCCTGGCGGTCACCTGACTCTTGGGTAGGCAAAATCTCTTTGACGGACAAACGACGGGCTTCGGATACGATCATGTCAATTGTTTTTTTGTTGAATTCACCAAAAAGTTCATGCTTGCTCAGTTCCTCAACTTGGAACTGTTCATGTAGAACAAAATCCACATCTCTTCTATCTGCGATTACTTGTGCCATAATATATATCTCCTTTTTTTAGTATTATTCTTTGTTCAGTATTGGATATTGGACGTTCGATGTTCTGTCTCCCTGCTTCCAATCCCCCGAATCAAAAGCTCAATCAGCGGTTCAGCCATTGACACCAAGTCATATTGACCATCAGCGTGCAACCATGTATTGATGACTTCATCAACGCTCCCAACAATAAACCGTTTTACCAAGCTTAAATACAGATCTTTGCGTATACATCCTTCTTGTTGTCCCTGTTCGATGATATCAGATATAATATCCAGATACATTTTGGACATCTCTTTGATCCGGTCATCCGCAATGCGCTTGTATTTATGTGTTTCGGTCTGATATAAAATCGCCATATTGCGGTCTTGCTGGAACGCCTTCAAGTGGCAGCGAATCAGATTGCGCAGCTTATCAATGGGGTTATTAACCAATTCGACCGCTTCACTGAATTGTTGAAACACCTGTTTGGTTTTGTAATTGAAAAATTGAAACAAAATATCGTCTTTATTTTTGAAATAAAGATAAATGGTGCCATCGGCGACGCCGGCTTCCCTGGCAATCTGGGCAATCGTAGATTGAAAAAAGCCGTTAGCGGCAAACACTTTGACAGCGGCTTCAAGAATCTTGTTATATTTTTCGCCAGATTTATTTTTAGCAGTGATGACCATACCTCCGGCAGTCTTTTATTGAATTTGTTGCGCTTTTCGGCATCATTCACTTCCCGGTTTACAATTTGGAGGAGTGCTAAATTACAGTTTAGCATTTAACAGTACAGCCGTATATCAAACGCCAAACTGTAAGTTTGGCACTCCATTGAAAATGGTAAACCACTTTCGAGGTAAAATGAAGGATACCCGCTTTTCTTATTTAATTTAACGGTTTTCAAATCAGAGACGGTAAACAACGTCTTAGCCGCTTTGCCACAGGATTTATGTTCGGCATGAACTATTTTTCCAGGAAAACGAGCCTGACTATTCCCATTAAATTATGAATGAATACTCATTCATTATCAAAGCCGTTTGCGCCTGTCAAGTAAAACTGACCGTTCAAGTCGTAAAACAACAGTTTTTTGAATACACCACAAAGTATGTTCACTAACGCATTTGCTCAGGCAGAATACGAACCCGGCATTTAAGCAGGGAATAAGTATGAATATATATTCATTTTTTTCTGAAGCAAACAATTTGAGGATGATAAAAGATATGCTTTTTCACTAATACATTCAATGGATTCTTTTATATGCTTATTTTAGCTTAGTGAGATGTTTTCATTGGGAATAATTGCATTGTTTCAGCGCCCTTTTTCTATTCCGCAAAAGCGCTTGGAAGGAAGGTGTAAAGGTTCTGTTTTTTGGCAAAACAACCTGGTGTGGAATCCCTGTAAATCTTCAGATTATTAGAAACACAAACTAAATAAGCGGGTGATTATCTGAACATCTAATAAATTTTCAGATAATTAATGCCGCAAGGATAGAGGGAGGAGATAATACACTATACTATATCTCCGTGACATTGATTGTTTGAACGTCTATTGCGCCGTATCAATATTAGTTGCTTACAAGATTAAAACGATAATGGGTGTCGAGGAATATTTTTTGGGCTTCCTCGGCGAGCTCCTTTTTACGCCGTTCCACATAATTTTGAACTAAGTTGACGCGGAAGAAGAGTCTGACCCATTCGTCTTCAAGTACGGATTCATCCGATTCAACATCTTGCAACACCCACGATTCTTCATCGTCAGATATTCCCAACTCTTTGAATAATTGATCGCGATCGGCACCACCGAAATCTTCATCACTGTATTCATCGGCGCTCATCTTGAGCGTATCTTTCATTTTCCTGATAACAGGAGCGGCATTTTGTACGGTGGTCATTCGGCCTTGCGCACCTCCCAGGAAATTATCCGTGGGAACTTTACCTAACCATTTGGATACAGGCAGAACGGGCCGGTAAGCTTCGAATTCGCATATTTCGAAATCTTCCTCGCATATTTTTTCATCTTCAACTTGAAAACATAGGACACGTCCCAAGTGGGTCAGCGCAATAATGGGACCTTTTTCACAAATCCCCAATGCGATAATGATTTCACCCGATTCCAGAGAACGAACTTCCATCAAGTTTCTTAATTCCGATCCTTTGGGAAGGCGTTTACGACGAGCAACACTTGGACATCTCTTAAAAAATGGGTGCATTTTTAGGCATCCTTCATAATAGCATCAAAGTAGTTTACACTTTTTTATATCGTCCCTACGGGCATGCACGTCAAGCTAAGAGGATAACCATCTGTTTTTATTGGTTACAGCAAGTGGCCTACAATAACAGATAGAGATTGGAAAACCTTACCAAATAACGGTTGCTGAAATCAGTTTTTCCTTAGCTTGACGCGTATGCCCTACGGGACTTGTTATATTGGCAAGCCTTTATTGGGAAGCTTTGGGTTTAATACACCGCCCCTCGGTGCGCTTCAAAAAAAATTACCTTTTGATACCCCGTCCGCTCGCGGCGGGGTAGTTCATTACTATAGATATTATGTCCCTAACGGGACAAAGTGAAAACCGACCAATGAAGGATGCCCATTTTTACTTGTTGAAAGTTTCAACCCTCATAATCAAAAAAAGTTGTAATGCTTATATTGGCATCCTTCATTTTCCGGTTTACAATTAGGAGGAGTGCCAAACTTATAGTTTGGCATTCGGTGCCCGCCAATGCTAAACTGTAAGTTTAGCACTCTGGAGAA
>JAOZRC010000463.1 GCA_029940345.1 Desulfobacterales bacterium | reverse complement strand
ATTGGTTTGGGGCAAAAATCATGCCAGAACAAACCTAAATCCGATGACTATATGACACTGTCTTAATTTTGGGGAGCATCATAGTTGCCTTTATTTTCAAAAAGTGTTAATAAGTAAGAAAGGACACCTCAAATTATTCGACCTGTGCGGTTGAAATAACACATTCCTTAAAAGCTCCGTGAGAGCGGCATATTTGTAGTAAAATAATATTATGATTCGGTCAGAGTACCATCGGGACGGCATATTTGTAGTGTGATTGCGCATATCTTGTTATGCTAAAACTGATATGCCGTCCCGAAGGGACTCTGATGATGCCAATACCGTTGCGGAGCTGTTAACCCGGTACGGCGGCTTCAATGTGACGCCACTTCCAACCGTTGTCGGCCGGGAAGCAGATGCAATCATGCGCCGGCCGATAAAGAAGACCCCATTGATTGGATGCTGGAAAATGCCGAGGCCGCATGGGAAAAAATACTGATTAGGAGCAATCTGAATATCAGAAGACCTGAAAATAGCACCCTCAAGTTGAAGCTTGCACTCCAAATGGGGAAGTTATTTCATCCCTGATTCCTAATCTGAATAAAGGAGAAAAACATGCAAAACATGACGTATGCTTTGAAAGAGAGAATTGGCGATCCGTTGATTTTCAGCGGTCGTAAGAAAGAGATGACACTGCTTCTTGATTGGGCGTCCGGCATTCCCAGGGAAATTTCAAAATCCCGCGCCCTTTTGGGGCGTCGTAAAAGCGGTAAAACGGCTATTATGCAGCGCCTGTTCAATATTTTGTGGAACCAAAATGGTAAAGTTATACCAATTTATATTGATGTTTCAGATGATGATCAGTGGCTGCATGATTTTGTTTTCAAATATTACCAGACGTTTTTATCGCAATATATCTCTTTTTTGACACGCACCGTTTTGCCTGAAGATCAGAGTTACTGGGCAATTGATGAATTGGAGCAAAAGACGCGCGATCTGGATGATAAAACCGTTTTAAAAGAACTTAATTATGTGCAAAAATATTATCTGGATGAAAGAACGGCCTTTATCAAAGATTTAGCCTTTGGCGCACCGGCCAGGTTTGCGAGTAAAGATCATTTTTTTCTGGTTATGATTGATGAAATTCAGTTTATGACCAAACATATTTTTTATGACCAAGAAAGAAAAGTTCAGGCGCGCCGTCTTCCCGGCGCTTATCACGGTCTGGTGGAATCCAAAACGGCGCCCATGCTTGTATCCGGGAGCTATATCGGGTGGATGTCGCGCATGATGTTCGATATGTTCAAAGGCGGCAGGCTCAGTCGCACACCCATTTCTCCTCGGCTTGCATTTACCGAAGGGATGGAATGCGTGCAAAAATATTCTGAATATCACGATATTCCTGTTTCCGATGACAGCGCCCTGACCATCAATATTTTAACCCAAAGCGATCCTTATTATATTGCCTCGGTTTTCAGAAGCCCTTTGGCCGGAAAAGATTTAACGGCTACGGATACGGTTATTGAAACACTGGAATACGAGATTTCCCAAGAGGGCGATTTATATGGCACCTGGTCGGAATACATTGATTCCACAATCAAAGAAGTCAATGATGCACATGCCAAACAGATTCTTCTCTTTCTTTCAAGAGAGCGATATAAGGAATGCACCCGAGTAGAGATTGGCAACCATCTCAACGGCGAACTGAGCGATAGGGAGCTTGAACATCGCCTGCGAACGCTGGTATATGGCGACCTGATTACCAAAGGCAGCAACGATTTTCGATACAGCGGAATCCCTGATGACATCCTGGATTTGATATTTAGGGATAGATACGAGGAAGAAATATTTAACACACGCCCGGATATTACAGCAGAACTGGCTTCCAGGATCAAAGCGCTTGAAGATCATAACAAATCCCTGCAAGGCGCTTTAAACGAACTTAAAGGCCGAATGCTCGAATTCGTTATTTATCGTGAATTGAATCGCATCAGCCAAAAAGGCGCGACCTTGCACAATCTCAAACAGCGTTTGCGGCCATTTTTAACTTCTCATATTACCGAATTTGCGTCTGATATGGCGGACGCCTTAAAGCAAAGCAAATTTGATACGGTATGGCGCAACTATTATATCCGACTGCCAGATACCGGTGTCAGAGAGCTGGACATTGTGGCCGAAGGTGCCGATAACGATTCCTATTGGGCGCTTATCGCCGAGATAAAAAACCGGGATGAACAATATCCGCCGACCATGAACGAGGTCAAAGTCTTTATCACCAAAACTGACCTGTTTAAACAGCAAATCATGCAGGAAGACAAAAAAATCCGCTTTATCTGTCCGGTTTATATCAGCGCCAACGGCTTTGACGCCCTGGTTGAAAAGATGTTGCACAAAAATGGGGTCTTGACGGCGGATATGGATAGTTGGGATGTTCAGTGAAGATGAAGGGGTGCAAACTTCAGTTTGCATATTTGCATAATCCGCCGGTTCAGAATCTGATTGAAAGATACTTCGGATGAAATGATTTCAAATTCGATCAATCCGATTTACATTTTGCCTATTTTCCTGGCAATGCCACCTGTTAAATCCCTTTTTACAAAAAATCCTTGTAGTTCCGCTCCTATCTACACGGATTTCATATAAAAAAAGGATGAATCCTCTTCTTATTATCCTTTTCTTATACGAAATTATTGCTTACCATTCGCTTAATAAATTTGTAGTTTTTTTAATTCCGATTTTGGGGTCGATGTACTATTAACAAGGCTTTAGCTCATATGTTTTAAATTTTCAAAGTAGCCCCGTATTTTTGAACAGGTCTAGCCCAACGTGTCGAAATGGAATTCAGTATCTGAATAATACCCTAAAAGTATTGAAACCACAACATGTAGTGTATACTGAATTAAATAAACGCTATAAAAATAAAGCGAATGATAAGTTATTGTAGATGATTTTACCAATTATCACCATCATTGCTTCAAGGTCGGACTCGGTAGGGTGGATAAAATGCCGTCTGTGATGTTGGTATTTGCACAAAACCTCGTTGGCATTTTGTCCACCGTTTTAACCGCCCCATTGCCTCAAGCCAAATTTTCCGCTATGGCGATATGATGTGGCTCGCAAATGGTGGGCAAAGTCCGATTATTTTAACGGCATTTGTATGTCAGCCTTCTTGTTTGGCAATAAAAATCTGTTAAATCATGATTTTGCCCACCCTACTTGGCTGTAAATTCAACTCCTCAATTTTCCATTCCCTGATATTTCGTTCCTCCGAACTGAAGTCAATGCCCATCAGGATTACTTTTACACCTTTACCCCGATACTTTTCAGCGTATCCTTTTTGCCTGATCTGTCTGATGACCCGGCCGGCATTTTGATTGCATTTGAACTCAATGATAAACACTTTGTCCGTGTTTTCAGCCGCGATTTCCAACGCTTCTTCTCCCTTGCCGATAAAATCAATGACCGGCTTGTCATATTCGTCAACCAGGACAACTACTCCACGTCCGGTCTTTTCCTTCAGTTTCAAGATAAGCTCCTGAATTTTGTGGCGGCAAACGGCGTTTTCAATTCGATTTGACACTTGGCGGCCTCCTCTTCAAGAGCAAAATTCAACACCGTAGTAAGCTCCCGGGGCGACCGGTGGAGCATGGCATTAAAATCAAGCAAAATGACAGGAAACGACTCCCATTTCCAGACACCCTCCCTGTCGATCCGGAGCCCCTTGAACAGCTCTTTTTTGCCTTTGAATAAGGATTCGAATGTAGAAATCAGAAGCGATTTACCGAATCTTCGGGGCCGCGCTAAAAAATAGAGTTTTCTGGATTTCGCCAATTGATGCACATATTCGGTTTTGTCCACGTACTGGCATTTTTCAGTGATGATATGACTGAATGACTGCATGCTGATGGGGAGTTCTTTGGGATGCGGCATTTTTTTCCTTCATTTTGTCAAAAGACATTATAAAGGGTTGATAGAGAAAAGTCAAACCTACTTGGCGAAACATACACAAAGAGGTCACACTCATTTGACATTGTTAAACATTTCTTGTATATTAAGATAATTTTCCCATAAAAAGCAGGCCTTCGACATGGGTTTTGGTGTGTTTGTAAGAAAAGCGCTAAAGCCCCTCACCCTTGATATGGAGTTAAAAAATATATTATTTCAATATATTAGATTTGTTTCCCAAACCCTCTCTTTCTATGGATAGGGCATTTTCGACCAGCCATCCTATAAATTAATTAAGGTTACAATCATGACGGAACGACGATATGCGCTTCTCATTGCCAGCAGTGAATTTCCCCAGGAAGACAAGCTAGATGATGATTAAAGTGGACCCCAAGTCAAGAAGCAGTTTCATCTCTTTCTTACGACCGCTGAAAATTAACGGATCGCCGATTCTCTCTTTCAAAGCATACGTCATGTTTTGCATGTTTTACCCCTTTATGGCGGTTTATTTTCATATAAACCCTATCAAAGTTTATATTGCAACACATAGTTTTTTTTGATAACAGGTACATTAGCGTTTTAATAATTTCATTTAAGGTGAATTCCGAAAATAAGTAAGCCATGCTATCTTCGCCATCTTTCCTTTGTAATGGAAACATGTGTGGTGTTCAGGTGTCAGGATTCGCATGCCTGACACCTGGAACAAAAATACAAGATAAATTTATGATGAATCCCGAAAATCGATTCAGTTCAATTTTCAATTGATCCGTATAGCAAGAATGATCTTTCAGCAGTAGTAGTGTAATTACGCATATTCTGTTATGTTGCTACAAATATGCCGTCCCGATGGGGCTCTGACGGAATTTAGACTGATTGTGCTACAAACATGCCGCTCCCACGGAGTTTTTGAGGAGTATCATTTTTTAATTGCACAGATCGAAAACCTTTTACCATAATTTTTATAAACTATACTTTCTAA
>JAOZRC010000462.1 GCA_029940345.1 Desulfobacterales bacterium | reverse complement strand
CGCTCTCACGCTTTTGCAGCCGATTTAAGACTTTTCAAACAGGCTCTAAGCAAACCAGAACCGATCTGCAAGCGGTTTTCGCTAAAATTCTTTACCCTTATCAAGTACCATACTCCGAACGGGTTTCATTTTCAAGAGCCAGGTAATTAATTGTCAAGGCATCTCTTAAAAATGAATTCTTAACGTCGGGTTTCCATATTTTCAATTTTATATTATGTGATTTCGGTAGGTTATATGGAAATATATGCACAAACAAAGTTATAAATTCTGGCATTTTTGTTGTTATGACTTGACACATAATCATAAACTGAATATAAATTTTTAAAGTGAGTGGCAATATTATCAGAAGACGAGCTAACGCAGTTATAGACGTTCAGATAATTAATGTCGCAAGGCTAGAGGGAGGAAGATAATACACCTTAGTATATCTCCGACCGATAACGCAGTGACATTGATTATCTGAACGTCTATAGAAGGAATCGGACCTCATAAAGCGAAACAAATAGTGGCGTATCGCAAAGAACACAACAAATTTAAAAAAGCGGAAGATTTGATGAATGAACGGGGATCGGGGAAGCCATATTCAAGAAGAATAAAAATCGGCTTTTTTTGAAATAAATGGAAATAGAAATGACACCCAAACCGATAACGGGTTATGTGTTAAAATTGCAATCTGATTGTGTTCTGAACATCGGAGCGTATCTCAACCGACGGCGCTTTATCATCATATTGTCATTTTTCATAACAACGTTACAGTTATATTATACAACATGCGGTTTATGTGAAAACTGGTCGGCGGCTACGATTCGTTTGCTGCCGGACAGCAGCTTTGCCATTATTGTGACTGATAAAAACGAGGCCAAAGTTCGCTATTGTCCCCATCATGATTTAAATGGCCATCTGGATGCCTCACAACTGATATATGTATTGGGAACTTTCAATCAGATAAACTGGCCGGATGCCCAATCTGAGACCAAAGCTCAAAAGCACCTACTTAAACATTATACCATCTTAAAAACCGAATTGAATCGCCAGGAACTACATGATCCTTTAAACATTAACACGGTCGGACTGACAGATTTGGTGAGGCTGCCACATATCGGCCCGGCTCTGGCCGTCAGGATTGTCGAATACCGCCGGGAAAACCCGTTCAGGCAAATTGAAGACATTAAAAAGGTGTCCGGTATCGGGGCGGGAACATTCAATGCCATTCGGCACTATATCACGCTGCATGGGAAATAGGGTACCATAATAAAAGCCGGAAAGCTTCCACACGTTACGAGGCGGCACCTCAAAACACCCTATACAAGCGAAGAAACGCAGGCCCAAAATAACCAGTACTTGCCCTCTAAATAAAAGCCACAAAACTAAAATCGGCTTCACCAGGTAATCCAGGTATAGGGTAACCGTTCACTCCCCCTGAGCTGAACAGTCGTAGGTTGGGTTGAGGAACGAAACCCAACGAATTCAAGCTGATGTTGGGTTTCGTTCCTCAACCCAACCTACGTCTGTCCCGCCTTATGTGGGTAGCCAATAAAAGCAGCAAAACTAAAATCAGCTCACCAAGTAATCCAGGTATAGGGTAACCGCTCAGGGGAGTGAACGGTTACTTCAAGGCGGTTCTTTTAATTGAATCACTATCAATAAGGGGGAAATAGAAAGATGGAACGCATCCGATTTATCAACCACCAGCAAAAACGAATTTTATATCTCGACCTTTCCGACTTATCCCCGCAAGAAGTTTGTGTCATCTTAGAAAAATCTCACCAGGTTGTGGCCCAGCAGCCCAAGCAGTCGTTGCGAACACTGGCCAACACCCACAACGCCCGTTTTGATTCTAACGTGCGCCAGACGATCATCGACGTCACCAAACATAACAAACCTTATGTGATCGCGTCGGCTATATTCGGCCTGCAAGGACTTCAAAAAATAATATTAAATGGCATTATCATGGTTACCAAAAGAAAATTTAAAGTGTGTGATACCATGGAAGCAGCCAAAGAATGGCTTGCGTAAAATTGAAAAATGGGCATCCTTCAAAATAGCCTGAAAGTAGTTTACACTTTACCTAGGAGTGCTGAACTAAAGGTTTAGCATAGGCAAGCATAAAATGCAAAACCTTTGGTTCAGCACTCCTTCGAATTGTTAACCGGAAAATTAAGGATTCCGAGAAATGCTAAGGACGCTATGAAATCATTTTCCCATCATTTTTACCGGTTTGGATTAATTCCCCTCGGAATGCTGGTACTCAGTATTACCGCTTGGCTATTTCTGAGTGATCGAACCGATGTTGTTGTAAAAAATGAGGTTTATCGCAGTAGCCAGCTTTCATCCGATACACTGCGCCGTCTCATTGAATCTGAAGGGATAAAAACGGTTGTCAATTTGCGAGGCGCCCAACCGGGGGAAACATGGTATCAACAGGAAAAAGCGATTACCGCTAAATATGATGTCACTTTGACAGATATTGATTTCAGTGCCAACGAGTTGCCTGATGTCAGGGAAATTAATTATTTGTACGAAGTGCTGAAGTCGGCAGATACACCGCTCTTGTTGCACTGCAAACACGGTGTGGATCGCACCGGTATGGCCAGCGCTTTGGCATTGATTATTAAAACGGATACATCTTTGACTGAGGTCAAAAAACATTTTTCGTGGCGTTATGGCGTGGCCCCCTTTTTTCCGTCGGTCGGGCCTTTGCTGTTTGACGCCTATGATCAGTGGCTCGTAGAAAACAGGTTTGACCACACTCGTGAACGTCTTGAGAACTGGCTGAAAAAAGAATATGTTGATCCCAATGGCAACATCCGGTATTATGTCTGTAATGTGAACGGCCTGGATCCGCAAAGCGCGCGTTTCAGCGAAGACTATGTGTTTAAAATTGATACACCGGTGAAACAAATCCGCATTATCGGCTGGTGTTTCGATTTTCGCAATCAGGCGCTGATTCCCGAAATTGAGATCGGTTTGAGTCCTGGTAAACTTATAAGAACGGATGTGCATGTTTTACGTCCGGGACTTTTAACAATGTTTGATGTGGGTCCGGAGTTACGTGATAACATGCGAACCGGCTGGGACTGCGTGCTTGATGTGGATAGCTTGGATTCGGGTTGCTATCCTATTTTCATCCGGTATACCTTAAAAGACAAACCCCGGCATACATTGCAAACTCGGTTCAGGGTGTGTCTGGATTCGTAAACAAATCGTGTTTCGGGTGTCGGGTGTCAGGAGTGAGACAAGCAGAAACCTTTACCATAAAACACATTTCAAATTTAAAAAAAATATGCACATTCTTAAAAACGCAATACCTGAAAAATGGCTTTTCGGCCTTTTTATTCTGATCGCCTTTTGCAGCCTTTTCCCTTGGTTGGGAGCCACCCCCTTGTTTGACGAAGATGAAGGCTATTTCGCCGAAGTGGCACGCGAAATGGCTGTTTCTGGAAATTACCTGACGGCTTATCTGAATGGGAAACCGGAATACGACAAACCTGTTTTAACTTACTGGGCCCAGGCGGCCAGTTTCAAGCTATTCGGCTTTAATGAATTTGCCGCCCGTTTCCCCTCAGCGTTAGCTACGTTTATATGGGGAATCGCTTTGTTTATCTTTGTACGCCGGCAAACAGATACGAATACGGCTTTTTGCGCCGCGCTTTTCCTGATCAGCGCGATTCAAATGACGATTACGGGTAAAGCCGCCATTGCGGATGCGCTCTTAAATTTGTTTATCACTTTGGCGATGTTCAGTGTTTTCAGCTATCTTGAATCAGGCAAAACAACTTCATTGTGTCAGGCGGCGTTATTCACCGGTGTGGGCGTTTTAACCAAAGGACCGGTGGCCGTGATGATTCCGGTGGTTGTTAGCCTGTTATATGCGATTATAACGAAAAAGATGGCGTTATGGGTGCGCGCGGCAATCAGTCCGGCGGCCTGGGCCATTTTCCTGGCGGTTGCCTTACCCTGGTATGTCCTGGAATACCTGGATCAGGGGAATGCATTCCTGGAAGACTTTTTTATCAAACATAACATCGAACGCTTTCAAAGCGCCATGGAAGGTCATTATGGCAATTTTTTTTACTATGCACCGGTTATCCTGATCGGCACATTACCTCACGTATGGCTGTTGTTCCCGTGCTTGCGCAACCTTCGTCGCTTCTTAAAGCAACCGCTATTATTGTACAGCGCCTTATGGTTCGGATTCGTCTTTATTTTCTTTTCCCTGGCAGCCACCAAACTGCCTCACTACATCATATACGGTTATACCCCTGTTTTTATTTTTTATGCCGTCACCTATCTCTCCCTGGAAAGCTATCGGATATATATTGCCATCGGCTTGGGTGTGTTAATGATTTTTACAATTCTGCCCCTTTGTATCGCTTTGATCAAACCTTTGATCGGAGACCCGTTTGCCATCATTGTCATTGAAAGTGCCGGCTCCTATTTTAATCTCCAATATTTTTTACAGTGCGGCGTCTGTTTGATTATTTTGGCGGGTTTATTATGGATGCGAGAAACGGAACGCCTGAAAATTGCACTTGTGACCGCATGTGTTTATTTGTTTTTTATCAATTCGGTGTTGATGCCGCGTTTGGGAGGCCTGATGCAATCACCGGTGAAAGAAGCCGCTCTCCTGGCCCGGCAGAACAATTATGATATTGTTATCTATCGCCATACCTTGCCCAGTTTTATTTTTTATCGGCAGGGATATGTCAGGGAAGGCGACCCCAAACAAAATGATATTATTATCACCAAAAAAACGCGGCTTGAAACAATCAAAGTGTATGAAACGCTTTACGAAAAAAACGGTGTCATCATGGCTCGCGTAATAGAACGATAAGGCGTATTGTTTTTTCCCATCTACTTAACTAAGAGCCTGTTTGAAAAGTCTTAAATCGGCTGAAAAAGCGTGAGAGCGGTTCTGAT
>JAOZRC010000027.1 GCA_029940345.1 Desulfobacterales bacterium | reverse complement strand
ACCACCCACCCTACAACATTGCGCATAGCGGGTAGTTTATTTTTTGGGATACAATTACTAAAAAACAGCTTACGACAGAAGCGGAGGAAAAATGGAAAAAAATAAGAAAATTCAAAAAAAAAACGGTTCCACGCCCGAAGCAAAAATCGAATCACTCCATAACAAACCGGAAAGGTTCATTAATCGTGAACTGTCCTGGCTTCAGTTCAACAACCGGGTTTTGGAAGAGGCTTTTAATAAATCCCATCCGCTTTTAGAGCGCATTCGGTTTCTTTCCATATCAGCCAGCAATTTAGATGAGTTTTACATGGTGCGCGTCGCCGGATTGAAAGCCCAGGTGGCCACCCATGTGAGAAGCAACAATCCCGATCGTATGACGCCGGCGCAGCAACTTAAGGCGATCGGCCACAAGGCGACCGAGCTGATGACCGAACAGCGCCGGTGCCTTAAAGAATTGCTCATCGAACTTCGCAAAGAATCGATTCAGCTGGTCAACCCCGCAGATATCACCAAACAGGAACGCGAATGGCTCTACGATTACTATACCCACAATATTTTTCCTATTCTCAGTCCCATTGCCGTTGATCCGGCGCATCCCTTTCCATTTATCCCCAATTTCGGTTTCGGTTTGGCTATGGAGCTTGAAAAAGAAGCTGGCAACGAAAACGAAAACATGGTCGCTTTGGTTATTTTACCGAACCAGTTATGCCGGTTTATCCGCTTGCCGGGGAAAACACACCGGCTCATTACATTAGAACACCTGGTGATGATGTTCATGGAAACCCTTTTCCCTTCATTCAAAATGATTAACGCAGGCGTCTTTCGACTGATTCGGGACAGTGAGATGGAAATTGAGGAAAAGGCCGAAGATTTGGTGCTCACCTTTGAATCGGCGCTGAAACGGCGCCGTCGAGGCAGTGTCGTGCGTCTGACGACCGATGAAAATATGGCCGAAGACTTGCTGGAATTCATCCGTGAACAATTAGACGTTCATCCCAACGACGTGTTCCGTTTCCCCGGCATGATCGGCTTGTCCAATTTGTCCGAACTGGTGTTCAGAGATTGTCCGAATCTGCTGTTTCCCATTTATCGCGGACGGTTTCCCGAACGCATCCGTGATTTTGGAGGGGATTGCTTTGCCGCCATTCATTCCAAAGATATCTTGGTGCATCATCCGTATGAAAGCTTTAAAGTCGTCGCCCAGTTTGTGCAACAGGCCAGTAAGGATAAAAATGTGGTGTCGATCAAGCAAACCTTGTATCGCACCAACAAAGATTCACCCATTGTTCAAGCGCTGATCGAGGCGGCCGAAGCGGGCAAAAGCGTTACGGCGATGATCGAACTTCGAGCCCGTTTTGATGAAGAAGCCAATATCGGCATCGCCCGCAAATTGGAACGCAGCGGCGCCCAGGTGGTTTTCGGTTTTATTGATCTGAAAACCCATGCCAAGCTCTCTTTGGTGGTGCGTCGTGAAGGCAAGCGCCTTCAGCCTTATGCCCATCTCGGAACCGGAAACTATCATCCGGTTACGGCCAAAATTTACACCGATCTGGCCTATTTTACCTGTGACCCTGAAATATGCGCCGATGTGATGCAGATTTTCAACTATATGACAGGCTATGCCCGACCGGCTAACCTCAAAAAGCTGGCCATAGCGCCCCTTTCTCTCCGGAAACGCCTGATGGACGATATTGAGGCTGAAATCGCCTTTGCCAAGGCAGGCAAGCCGGCGCAGATCTGGGGTAAAATGAATTCACTGGTGGACCCCAAGATTATTGACACGTTCTACCGCGCATCCCAAGCCGGGGTTCAAATAGATTTGGTGGTCAGAGGAATCTGTTGTCTGCGTCCCGGCATTGCGGGACTTTCTGAAAATATCCGGGTCAAATCCATTATCGGCCGCTTTTTGGAGCACTCCCGGATTTTTTGTTTTGGCAATGGGCATAAGTTGCCTTCCCGACATGCCAAAGTATATTTTTCTTCAGCCGACTTGATGCCGCGCAATATTAACCGGCGCATCGAATCCCTGGTGCCGATTTACAATGCCACAGCGCATCAGCAGGTGCTAGACCAGATTATGCAAGCCAATTTGAGTGATAATGAACAAAGCTGGACGCTCCAGGCGGATGGCTCCTATCTGCGCTGTGACCCCGGCAAGGAGCCGTTTAACGCCCATCAGTTTTTTATGACCAATCCCAGTTTGTCCGGCAGGGGGTCAGCCTTGACGCCTCAACGTAAGCGGATGAAACGACTGGTTAAGGTGAAGCGGCATCGGAGTAAGAAAAAAAAGCGGAATTAAATATGGACTGTGATTTATGTGACTCAATGATGGGCTATAATTTGCAAACCGATAATAATCAGGGTAATCTGAAAATCAGATAAATCACAGTTCAGACAATTGAATTGCTTTTTTAGCATCTCCCACCAAATAAAGCGAACCGGCAATACAGATAACATCCGACGGATCCGTTATTTTAACGGCGTACTGAATCGCCTGCCCGACTTCGGGAATGACGGGCACATCAGCAATCATTTTGCAAGCGATTTTTGCAAGGGTTTCCGGCGGTAGCGAACGTTCGATTTCAGGCCGGGTTAAGACGACGCGGTCACAAACGTTCAGAAGTGTTTTGAGCATCTCCGTGTATGGCTTGTCATCCAGAATGCCGACCACCAGTGTTATCTTACGCGGTTTGATTTCGGCTTGTAAAAAATCCGCCAGTGTGTGCGCAGCCTGCAGATTATGGGCACCATCCAGGATCATTAAAGGCTCACCCGGGACCATCTCCAACCTTCCGGGCCAACGTGTGTTTTCCATGCCTTTGATAATATGCGCTTTTGAAAGCGCTGCATCGTTGCGGCTCAGAATTTCACATGCGGCCAGGGCCAGGGCGGCATTGTCAACCTGAAAACGACCTTTAAGCGCAGTGCGCATATCATGCCAAACGTGATCCATGCCGTAATATATAAATGTTTGTGATTGTTTCGGTTTGCGCCTCACACGAAACTCTTTGCCCATGCGGAACAAAGGCGCCGCTTTTGCATGGGCAAGGCCCTCAATGACCGTGCGCGCCGTTTTTTGTTTCACACCGCTGATCACAGGTGTTCGGGCTTTGATAATGCCAGCTTTTTCACCGGCAATAGCGGCAAGCGTATTTCCCAGGTAGAATTGATGTTCAAGCGCGATATTGGTGATAATGGACAGCGCCGGCAGAATCACATTGGTGGCGTCCAGTCGTCCGCCCATACCGGTTTCAATAATCGCCCAATCAACCTTGGCATTGCCAAAGGCCAAAAGCGCCATTGCAGTGGTGAACTCGAAAAACGTGGGTTCCCGTTCCCCTTGATGGACGCTGAACACCGCTTTGTATAATTCCACCACTTGGGCGTCACTGATATTGCGGTTATTGATACGGATGCGCTCATTAAAATGCACCAGGTGAGGGGATGTGTAGAGGCCGACGCTAAAACCGGCCGAGTGCAAAATTGACGCCAGTGTTGACGCGACTGAGCCTTTGCCATTGGTTCCGGCAATATGAATGGCTTGAAAACGGTTCTGGGGATTGTCTAACCCGCTCAAAATATTTTGAATCGTATCCAGACCTAGTTTAATGCCAAAGCGTCTCAGGCCGAACATGGCTTCAAGGCAATCAGTATATGAATCTTTTGACATAATTTTAAATGTATTATGAAATTTTGACCTGCGTAATTACAATTCGATGTAAATCTTCCCTAAAAACTCCGTAGGAGCGACATGTTTGTAGCGCTTTGCTTTTTAATAAAAAACCCGGCAGAAAAAAACTCTACCGGGTTTCAAAGTTTAAAATTTAAAGCGTTTATCTTCTACGCGTGTATTTTCTGCGGGCCGCGGCCAAGCGTTCCCGACGTCGGGCTTCACGCTGTTTGCGGCGACGGTACTCGCTTGGCTTTTCATAGCTCTTTTTTAGTTTTAAGCGCTTGAAAAGCCCGTCATTTTGAATCTTTTTTTTCAAAATCCGCATCGCCTTTTCAAGGTCATTATCGAAAACTCTGACCTGAATTTCTTTCAAATAGCTCGCCTCCTTTTTTCCATCGAAAAAACAAGTTCAAACTGTTTTTATGATGGTTATTTAGATTCACTCTGAAATATGGCAGAGTGAATCCCTAACAAATGACACAAAACAGCATCTTTAGCAAGCAAAATATTGGCATCCTTCAAAGTAGTACTACTTTGTTACTTTAAAAATAGCTCAAGGCAGTCCATACTTTTTTATTTCGTCCCTGCGGGACTTGACGTATTTATGTACGTTTTTCTATAGATATTATGTCCCTAACGGGACAAAGTGTAAAATGACAGGTGAAGGATGCCAAAATATTTTTAATTTTCAGGGATGCGAAATACGTATCTTTTCAAATTCAATGGTGATTATGGAGTGCGAAAGCAGAGTGAAGCGGAGGAACGAAGCGATCTTTCGCAAATGATTTTAGTGAAAGACCGCTTCGCTTAACTTTCGCACTCCTAAACTGCATTTAACCCTAATTTTTGAATAAGATACCGAAATACCGTTATCGGTTTAAAGCTTGGAAACCAATTCTGCCGTCACTTCTGGTAAACTGGGGGCGCCATCCACCTCGATATACTTGAGCCCACCCTCTTTGGCCTTATCTTTGAAATAGTAGGCCGATGCAAGCGTTCCCGTATCGGTGTCGTAATAAATGCCATGGCGTTTACCGATCGCCGCTTCATCCTGATCGTCATCACGGGTTTTTAAATCACCACCGCATACCCGGCACTTATCACCATCCGGTTTGATCGCGTCAATAAAAATGTTGTTGGGGTGATTATTGTCATTTACACAAAGGCGGCGGCCCATAATCCTGTTTTTGGCGATCTCTTTGTCAAGAATGATTTCAACAACAATATCAAGCTTCATTCCGGCGGCATTCAAAGCTTCATCCAGTTTGATAGACTGATTTTTATTACGCGGAAATCCGTCTAGCAACCAGCCTTCCTTACAATCAGCCTGCTGCAGGCGATCCAAAATCATGGGAATCGTAATTTCATCCGGAACGAGCTCGCCTTTGTCAATGTACGCTTTTGCCTTAGCGCCCAACTCAGTTCCTTTTCCGATATTTTCCCGAAAAATAGCGCCTGATTCGATATGCGCCGTATTATATTTGTCCTTTACAAGTGCTCCCTGGGTTCCTTTGCCACTGCCGTTCGGTCCGAAAAACAGAATGTTCATTAACTCCTCCTTATTATTTTAAAACAATCGAATTAAAAGGTATTTCCGTTTAGTGATTGCAAATTTCCTTGAATATATTTTTGCCCTTACTATATAAACACCAAAGTAATGTCAAGTCATTGGCGTTAGAAACTGCAAATTGCAGGCAGCATTTTACGATAAATTTGCTTGACCCGTTTATTACTTTTATTTTATGCTGACGATCTAAAATATGCGGATTTGATTTTGTTTTTTCCGAAATAGAGGCGTGCAAGCTTTTGCTTGCAGGAATAAAAGAAAAAATGGTATCCTTCATTTTGCCCCAAAAGTAGTTTATACGTTTCGAAGGAGTGCAAAACGGCAAATAAAGTATGCCGAAAAACCAAAATTGAAAAACAATACTAAGAAAAAGGAGTTTCGACATGTCATTTCTGTCTGGCCTATTATTCCTCATTGTTATTTTTTCCCTTTTATGCGGCGTGTCAGTGAGCCTTTTTGTCTTTTCCGGTTATCTGCTATCTCAATATGTTGACTTAACATTGTTTCAAGCGACCGTTGTATGTATTGGCGCAAGCTTTGTTGCGGGATTTTTGGTCGCCCTTTTCAAGATTGCGGATTTTTTGACAAAAATCCCCAAAAAATTATCCGATAGCTACAATGATTATGATGATGAAGAGGAGGAGGATTACGACGAAGATCCGGACGAAGAAGAAACTGTTAAAACGCGACGTGATCGTTTCAAAGTTGTCAGATCTGATAAAGTCGGCCGCAATGCGCCTTGCCCTTGTGGTAGTGGAAAAAAATATAAAAACTGCTGCGGCGCCTGATATGAATGTAAGTCGGGCTTTTCCAATGAATTTTGACGGGACTGTTTTTTAGCGCTATCAATCCGATGATCAAGCTACCTCCAAACCTGAAAGAGACCGCATTGAAGCGAACCGAGGCTTTTTTTAAGGCCGCTGGCGACGCCAACATCTCGCTTCCGGATACATCCGCATTTAACGAGGCCCTGGAACACGTTTTCGCTTTTAGTGATTTTGTCGCCCAGAATTGTATTCGTGATCCCGCCCTGCTTGCCAATCAGATTGCCAATGGTGCGCTAAAACAGGAAAAACGATCTGACAATTATAATGATGCCCTGGGCAGACGATTTTGCCAGGTCAAAGATAGCGTTATGTTATCCGAACTGCTGCGCCAATTCCGGCGTGAGGAAATGGTGCGTATTGCCTGGCGCGATCTGGCCGGATGGGCTGGTCTTTCAGAAACAATGGAAGATCTTTCAGCCTTGGCCGATGCCTGTATCGGACATGCCCGGGATTTGCTCCATGACCGCATGCGTGAAACTTACGGCGTGCCGGTCTGCGGCAATGGCAAAGAACAACGCCTTGTGGTGTTAGGGATGGGCAAACTGGGGGCCCGGGAACTGAATTTTTCATCGGATGTCGATCTGATTTTTGCCTACCCTGGTGTCGGCAGCACCCAGGGTGCGAAAAAATCAATTACCAATGAAGCGTATTTTGTACGCCTGGCGCGCCAATTAATCAAGGTCATCGGTGCTGCCACCGAAAATGGGATTGTGTTTCGGGTAGATATGGATTTGCGCCCTTATGGCGAAAACGGGCCGTTGGTGTCAAGCTTCGATGCGATGGTGAATTACTATCAAAGACAAGGCCGCGAGTGGGAGCGTTATGCCTGGATTAAAGCACGGGTTATTGCAGATCGAAATGACGCCGGCAAACATCTTTTGGAATCCCTCAGACCCTTTGTTTACCGAAGGTATTTGGATTTCAGCGTATTTGAATCGCTGAGGAAGATGAAACGCAAAATTTCCCTTGAAGTCACACGGCGTGAAATGGCTGATCATATTAAACTCGGCCCGGGCGGCATTCGTGAAATCGAATTTTTCGCACAGGTATTTCAATTGTTGCGCGGCGGTGTGACGCCTGTTTTGCAGCAACGCCGCATCCAAAAAATCATCCCGCTTTTAGCGGATGAGGGCTTCATCAGTAAACATACGTGTGATGCGATGCTTCGGGCCTACCACTTTTTGCGGATGGTTGAAAATCGTCTGCAAGCATACGAAGATCAGCAGTGCCATGACCTTCCCCGTGATCCGCAGGGGAAGGCGCGTTTAGCGGCATCTATGGGATTTGATGAGCCGGATGCGTTTGATCGTCAGTTGCAGGTGCATCGGGAAAACGTGGAGCACCAGTTCCAATTATTGCTTGAAATTGATGATTCCCGGGCTTCTGACAGTGACACGGCCCGTACTGATACTCAGATGGAACTGATGTGGCATCATCTGGAAAATTCGGAGCAATCAGAAAACCTTTTATCCGCAGCCGGGTTTGAAAAGCCTATGGCCGTGATAAGACGCTTGGATGATCTGAAAAATAGCCGTGCGACCCAGTCGCTCAGTCCTCAAGGCCGTGAATGGCTTGATAAGCTGATGCCCCGGGTTTTAAGATTAGCAGGGCAATCCGAGCAAGCCGTACAAACGCTGAATCGTATCATTGATCTCATTAAAGCCATTGAACAACGCACCAGTTATTTAGCGCTTCTGCTGGAAAACCCGATGGTTTTAACGCATTTGATCAAACTGGCTGATGCAAGTCCCTGGATCATAACGTTTTTAAGCCGTCATCCCGTTCTTTTGGATGAATTGTTAGATCCTCGTATGCTTTATGCACCTCCGGAAAAAGAGGAGCTTCGGCGAGAACTTAAAAAGAAATTGGATGCCATTGCGGACGACGACCTTGAATATCAAATGGAAGTGCTATGTATTTTCAAACAAATCCAGGTGTTGCGAGTGGCAGTGGCCGATGTGACTGGTGGCTTGAAACTGATGCGCACCAGCGACCATCTGACCGAGATTGCCGAAATTATCCTGGAAGCGGTGCTTGATATTGCCTGGCGTCATTTGGTTCACAAACATGGGAAACCGCGCTGCTTTTGGAATGCAAAGGTATGCGAACCGGGTTTTGTCGTAATTGCTTACGGTAAGTTGGGAGGAATTGAGTTAGGCTATGACTCTGACTTGGATTTGGTTTTTCTTCACTCCGGAACATCCGGCAAGACACAGGGCGGAGCCTGGCCGCTTGATAATGCCCTTTTTTTTGCCCGCCTGGGACAACGGGTAGTTCATATTTTAACCGCGCATACACGCGCCGGAAGATTATATGAAGCCGATATGCGGCTGCGCCCCAGCGGAAGTTCCGGTTTGTTAGTGTGCCATATAGATGCTTTCCAGGAATACCAAGTGAATCAGGCCCGTACCTGGGAACATCAGGCGCTGATTCGCGCCCGACCTGTTTGTGGTGACCGGCACATGGCGCAAGGTTTCGAAAAGATTCGCAACGCGGTGTTAACCCTGCCTCGGAATGAAACGATACTGCAAACAGCGGTTGTTGATATGCGCCGCCAATTACGTCTGGCCCAGTCTGACCAACAGTCAGGTATGTTTGATCTTAAACAAGGAGCTGGCGGTATCGTAGATATTGAATTTTTAGTTCAATATTTAGTTCTTGCCAATGCGCATCGTAATGAAAATCTGGCCGGTTGGACCGACAATGTACGCCTATTGGAAACATTGACGGACACCGATATATTGGACGCTGACCGGGCGTATTTATTGAAAAAGGCCTACCTGACCTGGCGTCTGACCGTTCATCGACTGAATCTACAGGAAAAAGCATCCCAAACACCCGAAGGCAACTGGGCCGATTTACGCCAAGAGGTGATCAATATATGGGCATTTTATTTTGATTAACGGAGTGTATGATGAGTTTTAATGAGAAATGCCAATTTTTTCATGCAATTTCTATTCGGCTGTCAAATCGCTTGACAACCGATTCGGATGGTGTTATCCGCTATGCCATAATTACTCAGGCGCGTAGCTCAGGGGGAGAGCGCTACCTTGACACGGTAGAGGTCCGCAGTTCAAATCTGCGCGCGCCTACCATTAAAAACAAGCACTTACGAATTTAAACGTAAGTGCTTTTTTTACTTTTTGGCCTACTTTTACCCATTAGCCAAATAGCGTCCTTTCAAATTTTTCAACCTGTGCGGTTACAATTATCGGTAGGGGTGGGCATCGCCGGAAATTGATCTTATATACAGTGCCTATCTTTGTCGGCGATGCCTGCCGATTCATTAAAAATGGTGGGCAAAGTTAATCGCTTTAAACTGTTCCCGATGCAACCCCTTGATATCAGCTATAAATTAAATAAGTGGAAAAACGTTGCCCACCCTACATCTGATAGCAACCGCACAGGTCGAAATATTTCGAGCTGTGCAATTCATTCAGAGTCCCGTCAGGACGGCATATTTGTAGAATCAACGGGCTGATATCTCGTCTGAGTCCCATCTGGACGGCATATCAGTTCCAGCATAACAGGATATGCGCACTCACATAACAAATATGCCGTCCCGATGGGACTCTGTCTGAATCAGATCATGATTGTACTACAAATATGCCGCTCTCACGGAGCTTTTAAGGAATATTTGAATTGCACAGGTCGAATTTTTTTTTTAGCTGATTTTGGGCATCCTTCATATGACATTGAAAGTAGTTGACACTTTTTATCCAGTTCGTAGTGCGCCCGTGAGGGCGTGTAAGGATGTCAGAAGAATAACGCCTTACGCGTCACTACAAACCGTTAACCGATAAATGAAGGATGCCGATTTTGTTTTGGTTTTTCATTGACATAGTTACGGAAATTGATTTAACTCGACTTGAATGCATTCACAAATGGGCCTTTTATACTTGGCACGGTCATAATTGGTGATTTTGAAATATGTCTTACGCCTATGAATTAAGGTATTGATCAATTATAAAATCACCAATTATGGCCTTCGCGAGTATAAAATCAATTATCTGAAAGCTTACAGCCACATATCGCTAGCAACTACCCTTTGTATCGTTTCGTCTTTATCCACCCCACCGGTCTTGGGGGCAGCCTGCTATTGACGCATAGGCTAATAAAATGTCGGAATATACGGATATTGTACCACTAAGATCAATGCAAACATGGAATGCCGTCATAAAGGGGCTGCGGGTCAATTTTTTGCCCCTGGCGGTTTATCAATTCATTTTCAATGGCCTTTCTGTTCTTATTTTTATGCCCTTGCTCACAGCGGCTCTTGGCTCCCTGATCAAAACAACGGGCGAACTATCGCTTTCAAACACCGACATTATTAATTTCATCATTTCACCGGCCGGAGTTGTTGCGCTTCTGTTGGCAGGGTCTGCCACTCTATTTTTGATTTACGCCAATCAGGCCGGGATAATGATCATTGGGGCCGGGTCCGAGCGGAACCAACGGGTAAGGGCGTTGAGCGCGCTGCGTATGATGTCGGCTAGACTTCCAAAGCTGCTGGGTATGGCCCTGGTGCAGCTTCTGATTGTGATGGCATGGACACTGCCTTTTTGCGGGGCAATGGGTCTGTTATACAAGGTAGTGCTTTCGGGTCATGACATCAACTTCTACCTGGCTGTAAAACCACCGGAATTCATAGCCTCTGTGGCCATCGCCGTAGTCTTGTTGCTGGTGCTGCTGTGTATTATTGGTGTACTTTTGGTGCGATGGATTCCGGCTGTGCCTATCTGTCTGTTTGAACGAAAAAGCATTTGGGCGATACTGCAAAAAAGTCGCGAAATGGTCAGGGGCTTCGCCGGTTCCATCGCCTTAATCGTGCTTGGCCAGATTGCATTAATCATAATTATGTCAGTTCTGACAGTTGCCATGCTGGATCAGTTAAACGAACGGGTCCTCGCCGCACCCTTTGATTCGTTACACACAACATCTGTGGCGGTGGCCATCCTCATCGCCCTGTCCACGGTATTGTCCACCGCAATTTCATTTATAGGGTTTAGCGGGTATGCTCTTCTCGTAGTCCATTTCTATTTTCGGCTGAACGAATTAAAGGGCAGGAAACCCGCGCATCTGCGGATGCTGACACGCATGGAGCAGATGGTGCATGGGAAATTACCATTTAAACATAATTTGGTAAAAATCGGAGCTGTCGTCGCCCTGTTTGTGGTGATGGCAACGTTAGCGGCGTATCAAATGACCGCTAATATCCGGCAGGCGGAAGCGGCGAAGATAGAGATAACCGCTCATCGCGGAAGTTCGAAAAAAGCGCCAGAAAATTCACTAAGCGCTATTCGCCAGGCCATTGACGACCATGCTGACTATGCCGAAATTGATGTTCAGGAAACCGCTGACGGGATCATCGTGGTGTTCCATGACAGTGATCTGATGCGCATCGCGGGCGTCAACCGGAAGTTGTGGGATAGCTCTTACGATGAGCTAAAAGGCCTTGATGCGGGGAGCTGGTTTTCCACCCAATTCGCGGGTGAGCCAATACCGACTTTGCAGCAGGCCATCGACCTGGCGGGTGATAGACTCAAGCTGAATATCGAACTCAAGCTTTATGGCCACGAACAACAACTGGCCAAACGCGTCGTCGACATTATCAAAGCCAGCCGGTTTGAAAAGCGCTGTGTGATCACTTCGCTTGATTATAATATGCTCCGACAAGTCAGGTCATTGGACAACAAATTGGCTATCGGGCATATCGTGACCGTGGCGATTGGTGATGTGACCCGGGGCGATATCGATTTCCTCAGTCTTAACAGCAAACTGGCGCAAAAGGCGCTCATTAAAAAAGCGCGTGGTAACAATCTTGAGATCCACGCCTGGACGATCAATGACCCCATGACCATGGTCACTATGGTGTTCAATGGCGTCCGAAATATCATTACCGATAAGCCTGATATGATGTATCGACTAAGAGAGGAGAGCGCATCACTCACTGAAATTGATAAAATCCTTCTCTATTTCGGGTATCTGATGCGTTGAGTGTTTGGGGCCGACCTGAAATAAGCAATTCTCGATTTGGTTTTTTGCCTTGCCGGGCAAGACAGCCCGGTTTAAATTTATTTAATAATAATATTATGTTACGACATGTTGTGATGTAATCGTTCAATCCCCTACATGTAAACTGATTGATACCCCGTCCGCTTGCGGCGGGGTAGTTCATTACAGGCTCTCGACAGCTTTTAAAAAAAAGGACATCCGCGCCCATCAAGGGCTCGGGCCCGCTCTCGCTTGCGCACGAAATAGAATGATCGCTTTCCGCCATATTTAAAATCAGCATTACAATTTTATTGAACAATCAAGTGATCATTTTCACTTACCTGGGCGATTCCAAACTGCTGGCATGCAACACGGATTCCGAGGATCGTCTTATAACGCAATTATGTTAATAGCCCTATTCGCTTGTAAGGGTGATTGTTATCACGAAAAAAGTCTCTTCCGCAGTTTTTTATTCCGCCCGTTTTTTGATCCGGCAGTCAATCATTCAAGTTCGCCAAGGTCCGTTGAATTCGGCTCCAAAATTGTTGATCATGCTCCTGGCTGGTACCATATCTGCCTTACGACGTGAGTATATGGGAAAGACATTCAATATCTGTTTCATCGCAGGTGATGGGTACTGTTTCGGATATTCTCAACATCGCTTGTTGAGAAACATATGACTACCTAATTGTTAACCGACAAATGAAGGGTGCCAAATATCTGATAGTATTCATTTCTACTAAAGCTAAAAATGTTCGGAAATTAAAGGGAGAATCATCTGAACTTGATTTTTATCAAGCAAATGATAAGTCAAGAGGAAGGATAAATGGGCATCCTTCATATAGGGCTAAAAGTAGTTTACACTTTTTTCGCCATGAGGCAGTGTAACAATTTCAACAGACTTTCAGTTTATACAGCGCGAGTTCGTAATCTGAAAGAATGCATTACGATTCATCACAGGTGCCTGAAGTTAAAATGACTGGTAAAAGTATAAACTGACTTATGAAGGATGCCGATAAATAAAAATAATTTTATGCGCAAGCACAGAATAGCGCTTGACAATATTTTAATATTTAAACTAATCTGAAAGGTTGATGTAAGATTGCAATAACCTATTTTACTTTGAAAAGTAATATTTTGTGATTTTCGATTTATCTACAAAGCAATACTTATATAAAATTTAAAATCGCCGAATACCTTAACTTTAAGCACTTTAAAATTCAAATTTCAGTCGGAGCGCAATAATGGAACAATTTCAAAATATCACGGTATTATCTCTTGAACAGGCTACGGTTGTGCCTTATCTGACCTACCGGCTCGCCCAGGATGGCATGACGGTGATTCGTCTTGAACATCCTGTTTATGGTGATCCGAACCGGATGATCGGTGAAAACGTACTCAATGAAGAACGCATGAACGCTTATTTTTTGTGCATCAATGCCGGAAAACAAGCACTGACCCTCAATCTGGCCGCGCCCGAAGGGCAAACGCTTTTTCGGGAGCTGCTTAAAAAGCTTGATGTTGATATTTTCATCACCAATCAACTTCCCAAAAATTATACCAAACTCGGCATTGATTATGATTCGATGCGTGAAGTGAAAGATGATATCATCTGGTTGGGCGTCACCGGTTTCGGGCCGGACAGCAATGAAGGCGCTTATGATCCGATTTTACAAGCCCGCTCCGGTCTGATGGAATTAACCGGTGAAGCGGATTCGGAACCGCAAGTGACCGGTATTCCGCTGCCTGATATGGGCACAAGCGAACATTCTTACGGGTTGTTGATGAAAGCGTTGTTTAAACGTGCTGTCACAGGCCAGGGCGCGCGGATTGATATGTCGATGTTTGAATCTTCCGTTTCCTGGCTGACAACACCGATTACATTAGGCGTCAGTTTTGGTAAAACGATCACGCGCCGTGGCAACACGCATGAATTTTTCTGCCCGGTTTCCGTTTATCAAACATCTGATGGATATGTCTATTTAGCAGTCGGCAATGATCGCCAATGGAAAGCCATGGCCTCCCAGGAGATATTTCAATCTTTGGCTAAACCTGAATATGAAAAAAATGCCGGGCGCATCCGGGATGTGGAAAATCTGAACCGGGCCATCACGGCAATCACCCAAAATTATAGCTCGGATGAATTAATTGAACTGTTCACCTCAATTACGGTTCCGATCAGCAAGATTAAAAATGTAAATGATGTGGTTAATGACCCGTTGGTGTCCAAACGCTTGCTGTATGCTAAAGATGCTGTTACAGGCACAGAAATTACCTTGCCGCCGCCGCCGAATATGACGCCTTTTCTGGAACATACTAAACGCCAGCTTTCGTTTCCACCTCGTTTCGGTGAACAAAATAGGGAAATATACGGGCAAAAGCTGGGTTATTCTGAAGAAGACCTGAACCGATTGAAAAAAGCGGGTGTTATATAGTAATAGTAATCGACAGTGCAAAGTTTCAAGCTGTGCAATTCATTCAGAGTCCCGTCAGGACGGTATATTTGTAGAATCAACGGGATATTATCTCGTCAGAGTCCCATCGGGACGGCATATCAGTCACAGCATAACAGAATATACGCTAATTAAATTACAAATATGCCGTCCCGATGGGACTCTGTCCGAATCATAGCATAATTGTACTACAAATATGCCGCTCTCACGGAGCTTTTAAGGAATATCATATTTCAATTGCACAGGTCGCAAAGTTTTAAAGATATTTTATAACGAAGTAATAGGAAAAAATAACCATGGCACAAAAAAAAATTCGCGTTCTTTTGGCTAAACCCGATCTGGACGGACACGACCGCGGTGCCAAAGTGGTCGCATTGGCGCTACGCGACGCCGGCATGGAAATCACATACACCGGTCTGCATAACAGCATTGATCAGATTGTAAATGCGGCGATTCAGGAAGATGTGGATGTTATCGGACTGAGCATTATGACCGGTGCGCATCTTTCGATTGCCAAAACACTGCTACACCGGTTAAAACGGGAAAGCGTTGACGATATGTGTGTTATTATCGGAGGCGTTATTCCCAAGCAGGATATTCCTAAATTGGAAGCTTTGGGTATTGACGGCGTTTTTCCCGGTGGTGCGCAATTTGATGAAATTGCCGCTTCCATAAAAAAAATGATTGCAGAGCGAGGTGAATAATAAAAAATGGGAGTAGCCAAATATATTAAAAATCAAAAAGATGCGATAGAGGAAGTGATTTATCAATCCGGAATCAAAGTCAAGCCGTCTTACGGGCCGGATGACCTTAAAGAAGTCGGATTTGATTACGAAAAAGACCTTGCCGATCCGGGTCAATATCCGTTCACCCGCAGCATTCATCCGCAAGGCTACCGCAGCCGGGCATGGACAACGCGCCAATACACCGGTTTCGGCACACCCGCGGAAACCAATGCGCGCTTTAAAATGATGATCGCCCACGGCCAGAACGGATTAAATGTGGCCTTTGATTTGCCCACCCAGATGGGATTGGATTCCGATGATCCCAAGGCCAAAGGCGAAGTGGGGCGCGTCGGTATGGCGGTGGATTCCTTGCAGGACTTTGAAATCGCCTTCAAAGATATTCCTTTTGACCGCATCGGAGCGGGATTGACGATCAACGCCAACGCCACCGTAATGCTGGCCATGTATCAGGCCGTGGCAAAAAAATACGGTTATCCCAAAGAAAAAATCAGCGCTACGCCGCAAAATGACATTTTAAAAGAGATGATCGGCCGCGGCGCCTGGATTTTTCCGGTGGAACACGGCGTCCGCCTGGTGGGCGACAGCATTGAATATGCGATTAAAGAGCTGCCGCGCTGTAATCCGGTCAGTTTATGCGGGTATCATATCCGTGAATCCGGTGCCACGCCAGCTCAGGAGATCGGCTACTCTTTTGAAATCGCCCGGGCGTATATTGAAAATGTGGTTGCACGGGGGCTAAAACCGGATGACTTCGTCGGACGGTTTTCTTTTAATTTTAACGTGTACGGCAACCTTTGGGAACAAGTCGCCAAATTCCGCGCCGCTCGCAAACTATGGGCCAAAATGTTGAAAGAAGAATACGGCGTTACAGAACCCAAAAAGCTTTTTCTCAGGGGCCTTTTTGGCGGCGGCGGCAGCGGTCTGACCAAGGCTCAACCGGAAAACAATATTATCCGGAGTTCCTATTATGCCTTGGCCGCCGCGCTTGGCGGCGCTCAAACCACCGCGTTATGTTCTTTTGATGAAGCGTTTACGATTCCCACGCCCCGGGCCGCACTGTTATCTTTGCGCACGCTGGAAATTCTGATGGATGAGGTGGGTCTGCGGGACACGGTCGATCCGCTGGCCGGTTCCTATTTTATCGAAACGCTGACCAAACAGATGGAAGCCAAAATTCGGGATGAAATGCAAAAAATCAAAGATTTGGGTGGTATGATCAACGCCGTATCCACTGGCGCGATTCAAAGCGAGATCGCCAATCAAGCCTACACCTTTGAAAAAGGCATGCAAAACAATGAATTGATAAAAGTGGGTGTAAATAAATATGCCGAAGAAGATGAACCCGAAGTGGAGCTTCACGAATACAATGAAACGTGGGCCAAAGACCAAATCGCCAGCGTTCAAGAGGTTCGTCGCACCCGTAATAACCGTGACGTCGTGCGATGCCTCAAGAAGTTGGAACAGGTGACTCGCGATGGCCAAAACGTGATGCCCTGCTTGGTTGAATGCTGTGATGCGTATGCTACAGTCGGCGAGATGACCGGTGTGTTTCGTGAAGTGTTTGGCGAATGGCGGGAGCCGAATATTTTTTAATATCTGTGTGGGAACAAATTTCTGAAACAGGAGAAGCATTATGTTAGCAGATAATGAAAACCTGATAATTGAATTGACTGATGATTGTGAAAAAATATTCTACCATTTTTCCCAAAAAGAACAGGATGAAATTATAAAGAAAACTGAATATCTCGGTGAACTGTATATAACAGATCGGGCAGAATTTTATAGAAATGCTCATCAGCCTGTGTTTTTCAAACTTAATAATAAGTTTGATTCTTCTTTATATTATTTCAGAATAAAGAGAGATTTAAAAATGATCGCTTCTGTGGATGAAGACCCTATTTTTGAGTCTGTAACAATCACATTGCTAAGTGTATTCAAAGATGGACATATTGAGAAAAATTTTAAATCTGCTGCACAATCATTCTACCGGCAATTTGTTAATGTGGAACAAATTTAACGGAATATCAATATGGCTGAACCAAAAACTCTTGTTGACGAACACGGCATTATTAATGAAGCGTGCAAAACTTTACCGAATGATTATAAAATCAGTTTCATAGAAGCACTTGGAGAACTTGAAGATAATAATAATCATAAATTCAAAAAGTTTCCTAAAACGCGGTTACATCGGGTTAAAGGGACAAAGCAGATCGTTTACAGGGCCGATATAGATAAAATATCCGGATGGAGATTTTCTCCAACATATTAACGGTATATTGTACCTGAGAGACATCATAAGAGGTCAGAAACATGATGATGTTGTTAAAGTTATTAAGAAAAAAGAATAAGATATAGATAGTGTGATGTGTTCCGACGTCGGAGTCTTGGAACAAGACGTAGACGAA
>JAOZRC010000026.1 GCA_029940345.1 Desulfobacterales bacterium | reverse complement strand
GAGTGTAACGGAACCCACCGTTTACGGAAATGCGGTGGGTTCCGTTACACTCCACCCACCCTACATCAAAAAGTGTAAACCGACAAATGAAGATTGCCCTATCCTCAATCTCTTTTCTCCAGAGAAAAGATGGGGAAAAAAGATTATACCTATACTTCTATCTTCGCATGATTGCAAACGGGCGAAAAACAACTTTTAATCCCCTGTAACATAAGAAAATCGGCTCCCGGATGGAAGGATTCAGAGGCGTGACGATTGCGATCAGATAACTGACCCCCTTCCAGAAAACAGATTCCATGTCAATATGGGTGACGCCCCAAAAGGGGACTGCTTTTTCTATCTTACAGACTTTGCCCATCACCCGGTGGATTGGGACCGGTTCATCAAAGTTCGCGGCATCGCCTTTGGTCTGAATGGCTGTCTCCTGGCCCTTTCTTGGTTCGATTTTGATTATGCGATGCAGGACGAGATTGCACCGGTTGTTTCGGAATAAAATGAGGTTGCCTTTTTGCAGGTCAGACTGAGGTGTTTTCTGAAGGGTTACGATATCGCCGCCACGGATGAACGGGGTCATGCTGCGGCCCGTCACCCTTACCCGAAGGGTGCAGCCGTGATCTAAGATTTGTTGAAAAAGGGGAGCGGCCTCCGAGTTTACCGCTATTGATGAATAGGAATCAGACATGGATTATAAATTGAGTGCAATTTTTTGTGTATGTTTCGTCATGTAGATAAAATGAAAATTTTTTCATAACAGGGTGGGCATCGCCGGAAACAGACTTTGCATATAGCTAGCGTCTATCTTTGTCGGCGATGCCCACGGTTTGGCTTAAAACTGATCCCATTTGCGCGGATGCGTAACAATGCACCTGAGTTCAAGAGTTTCGGGTAAAGTGCAACCGCATCGGACGATGGTATCAGAATTTGGTTTATCGACATATCAGATCGTTGAGACAAATGTTTTAATCATTTCGTCCGGACCGCCATTCAGATGAAAGCGCAATTTAAAAGCCGGTGTAACAGTTAACAGGCGCTCACATATTTCAAGGGTTTTAAAGAAAAGCGCATGGTCATCAGTGGGCAAGAACGTCGCTGGCAGGAGTTTGTCTAGTGCTTGCTTCGGTGTCAACGCCTGTATTCCATCTTCCCCCCGTGACAGAAACAAAATCGCTTTCAAGGGGGCTTGCCGCTTTAAGTTTGAAAGAAACTCGCCCCGGCCTGGTGCGCCCTGGATAATAAAATCCTGGTCATTGATTCTTGCGGTAATTTTTTCTTCACTCAATGCCGTTATCGCGGGTTCGGTGACAATCCGGTTGAGCAAGGTGCTTTTACCCGCACCGGATACACCCGCGAATATCAGACCGCAACCGTCTATAATCACACCGGCTGCGTGAATCAACAGGCCACCCCGCAGGGGCATCAGGTGAGATAATAGAAAATGGATGAGAGGGTGATGGCGAATATGAGTTGGCAATCGTTCCTCATGGATGCCATCGGTTTGAAAAAGAGTTGTTGTTTGATAGTCATGGTCGATTTCAGCGCGCCATCCACGTTTGCCGTACAATATCAAACGATCTTTTAAGCGGATGACCCGATTCCATTGATCATTTCTGGGAATATCCTGGTCACCATGAAGCTCAATGATAATCGGGTTTTTTGCTATTGTGAAATCGTGTGGGTCATTGTTCAGGCTTACCGCGAGGTTGGAATCACTATATTTCCCTTTAAACAACAGGTAAAAATTAATGCCTGCAATTTCAAAATTGTAAAGTAGATTCATTGTGATCCGGTTTCACCGAACATCATATCGGCGTAGAACAAGGCCGATTAACTTGCAGCACAAGTCTGGGCTGGTGGATCGCACTGATTCAGATCAGTTGGATGGGATGGATTCCAGCAGTTCAATCCCAGAACTCCTTTTGACACCAGTTCCACGATCTGAATCGCCGGTTTCTCGTAAACGGCTTTCTTTTTGGGATTATTCGGGGTTGTATTCATAGCTTCTTCTTTCAATACTTTTTATCAATTTGTAACGTTGATGACCGATTTTGCATTGATATTCAGGCAAGACATCATCCCGGCCATGTTCTATCAACGCAAAAGCGGGGCAATAGTTACACAGGGCTTTTTTATCACAGGTCTTGCACACAAAATCCTTGGGCGCTTTTTTGGCCCTGATTACGGGGAAAAACGAGGGCCATCCCTCTCTGAAACTTCCGTTTAGCAGATCGTAATTGATTCCCCGGATTTTCTGGCAAGGATACATCCTTCCGTAAGCATCGATATTGAATGCCCACCGTCCGGCGCCACATTGGTACAACGCGTCATCGGATGCGGGAAGCGAACGAGCGTGATAAAAATCGACCCATTCTCTGCGGCTCTCTTCGTCAGCCAATTCACAAGAAACGGCCTGTTTAGGAGTCAGTCGGTATTTAATTGGCGATGCATCTCCGTTATAACAGGGAAATACCGCTGTATCGAATCTGAATTTAGCGCCATATTGTTTAGCCAGTATTTTTAGCTGCGCTAGTTCATGCCGGTTCACTGTCATCAAAACGGTTTTTAGCACCAGATGCACATTGGCTGCCAGTCTGTCGATCCCTTCAATACATTGGGCATAAGACCCTTTTACACCAGTGATCTTTTCGTATACGGACCGGGTCGCGCCATATAATGAAACTTCGACACTGAAGGGTGGCAGTTTTTTTAAAAGTTCGATAATTTCATCGGTAATCAGGACAGCGTTGGTAAATACAGTGACCAAAAGTCCTTGTTTTTTGGCAAAGGTATAAATTTCATCGAAATCTTTTCTCAGCAAAGGCTCGCCACCGGTGATCAGCAAGGTCAGACAGCCGGCATCGGCTACATCTTTTATTATTTTGATCCATTGCGCCGTACTCAATTCCCGTTGCTTATGGGAGCGAATTGCCTTTTGATCCCCGAGATAACAGTGGATGCATCTGAGATTACAGCATTGGGTGATTTCAATGGCGCCGGATGTCGGAATGTGATGCTGTTCAAGCCGACCCCTCAACTTTCGCAGGTATTCAACACTGTCAGGGCATTCTTGCGTCGGCGCTATCATTTGGGTTGAATTTCATAAATCAGGTCTTCATCAATCAGGGTTTGAATGAATTCAAGCAAATCATCCGAGGCCGCTTGCCCAGTGACATCGAAGGCCGTGACAATACTGTCGACAATATCTTTCAGATCACTTTTGCCAACCAGGCGTTCCCAGATGAATTCAGCCACCGGATTTAAACTGATAACATGCCGTAAGTCCGCATGTTTGCCGCTGATCGGCACCAGCAAGGTTTCATCCAGTATTTTGCGCGAGACAATTTCTTTTTTGATCTGGTAGCGTTTATCAAGCATCAGTAATCTTAAAATTCAGGTTTGAACAATTATCATCAATCTTTTTAGGTCAAACAGCAAAGGATTGGTCGTAGATTCCAATAAATTAATTTTTATAGAATCAATATTTCACAACAATCTGCGAAATATATGGAAGATAATAATGCAGGTAATGGCTGGTGCCATTACCTGCTCAGTAAATTAATATTACACTGGTTTCACTTCAATTGCAAGGCCGGATCACCCAGCAGGTTGTAAATATCCGCCATATAGGTTTCACGTCCTTGCTGGGCATACCGTTTCAAAGCCTCTGATGTGGCTGCGCCCAAAGTTTTTTCCTGTTTTTGAAAAATCAGGTTATAAAACTCAGCCGCCAGCAGAACGGATTCTTCATTCAGCGCCAGACCGGAAGATGCCCACACACCGGCTGCACCTGCCGCTTCTTTTACAACCAGCGCTTCGGCAAGCGAGTTCCACCCGGGGTAATCAAACCGGCCGGCCATGCAGCTCATGAAGGTCATCACCGGCAGTCGAGGGCCGTTATTCAAGCCGCTGACATCTGCGACTTTAAAAAGTCCCTTGCCGGAAAGCCTGTCGGCACTGCTGTGTCCAAGATAATTCATATAGCCCAGGCCGCTTTCAATGGAACCTAAAATTTTCTGACGAGTGTCATTCAGACCCAATACGGAAAGGTAGGCGGTATCGGCCTGAAATGGTTCCGTTAAAAGGCTCGCTAATACGTTACTGTCGCTGACAAAATCGCCGGCCGCCGGATCGGGTGTATCCGCGATGAACAGCACGCGCCCGGCCCATTGCGCCGACGGAGTTTGTTCATAAGCGATTATTTTATCCACAAACACTTGAAGCTCCTCGGCTGTCAGCGCCGGAATCCGGCCGATCGCAATTTCCGGTGCTTCATCGCCTATTATGTCAGCCAAACGGTTGTCCGAAGGATATTGTCCGTAAGGTGTACCCACCATCAAGGTCGGCACCAGGTTGTCGCCATAACCTTTGTAATCCTTGTAATCGTGGGTGGCACTGCCTGCCAGAAGTACAAAGGATGGCCGTTTTTTCCATCTATCATACGCATGCACCAGGAAATCATGAATCGCCAGGGGTGAATACACACCGAAGTTGAATTCATCCATGATATCATCAATGTCCACAACCATGGATTCCAGCCCTTGCGCCTGGCGGTGATCGGCCAGGGTTTGGGCTGCCGCTTTCATTTCCGACGTAGTGACAATGATATAATCCGCCCGGTTACGTTTGGCGCGCAGGTTGGAAACGATATCCGCTTCCAGTTCGGTCACCTCAATCGCCGTTTCACGGTTGACAGCCAGGAATAACCTGTCTTTTTTCTTAGAAAATCTGACTGTCACATCATAGTCGCCGGGCGCGTATTCCGTAATCAAGGATTTCATTAACTTGGGCCGATGCGGATCGGTAATATCCATTACCAGCACTTGGGGACTGGTGAAACCCGTGATCGTCGCCGTTCTATTGGCTCCGTTACTGAAAAAGAGCTGGTCATTTTCAGCTTGGTAATAACTGGGGTAGCGGAGTTCAAAGCCATCAATATAAAAAAAGCTGTAAGGTACGCCGGTGTCAAGCTTACCGACTACTTCGATATAATTTTCACCGTCCTGCAACAGACCGGCGTCAAAATTGAACATAAACGTTTTCGCATCGGTATCGCTGAAATACGCCTCACCGATATCGACTTGGTTAAGGCGAACCTGAACATGATGATCCGGTTCGGCATCAGTGATGACCGCACCCACCAGATGAACAATCATAGCAGCCTGTTCGGCTCCCGGTATGGAGACCGCACCTGGCGCCTGAATCCTGAACGCCTTGGTGTCTGTGCCCGCATAACCGGCAAAGACATAATCCCACATCCAGTAATCCACTTCGTCTTGGGTGAACAAAACAGTGGCGGCATGTTTGTCTTCCTCGGCTGTACTGCGGCGTTCGAAATATTCATCGCCGATCGCCGGCTCGGAAGGCGCTCGACGTTTAGCGATTTTCATTTTCAAGCCGTTGCCTTTTCCAAGCCAGTAAACATTTTGATCGGTGTAGAGACTGTCAATACCTTCCGCGTAGAAATAAAGCCCGACATTATCAGCTGCTGCCATCCAGGCTGTTTTTTGGCCCTGATGTTTGATCGCGATTTTATGTTTATTAATCCAACGTTCAGCTTTTTCCACGGTGATATCCATGACCCCGGCAATGCGGGAAGCATCCAGATAGTAGAGACCTGTTTGCATGATGTTTATTTTAGCCTTGATGCCTTTGCGCTTCTTCTTTTTCAAAAAGGCTTTTTTACGCGCCTTTTTACCTCTTTCGAAACGTTTGATCTGCGCTTTAGTTATTCTCCTCTTCTTGCGCTCATATTTCTTGGTCATGGGCCTGGAATTTACGGCCTTGAGATTAAAATTCAGGTTATCTTGATCAACAGTCACGGTAAAGGGGCCATACTTCCGTTTTTTACCTGAAGTTTCAATTTCGATCAGTTTGTAAGTATAGCGTCCATCCGGCTGCGCGCCTTCATCAATATAACGGTAAGTGCCTCCCATGGGAGAATCGACCAGCGCGGGCAGAAGCTCTTTATTGACTTTTTTAAATCTGCCTTTGCGGTTTTGGCGTTTCAGGTAAAAACCGACTGTTCCGACTTCCGACGAGGTTTCCCATTCCACCACCACCTGGCCATTTTCGGTATAGGCCCGGAAAGCAGACAATACAACCATCGTCGTATGGGCGTCCGGCTCATTAAAACCGAAGTTGATGCCAGTCTGGTTGCTACCCGCCAATACGATCCTTTCCCAGTTGTTATAACTGTCCGCGGATTGACCGGCGCCCTCGGTGTCCTCATAGTTGGGTTCGTAATCGGTCAATATGCCGTTGGCATCGGTGATGCGCACGTAGTAATCATCCTCCGGCAGTCCGGTGAAACTGTAATTGCCGAAAGCATCGGTAGTGGCCGTGGCAACACGGGTGTCGGTGCCAGTGTCAAACGAATCATCACCGTCATCCCGCCACAACTCCACGGTGACATTGGAGAAACCATCTTCACCGGTGTCAATGGTAGCGTTGTCATCGGGATTATCCCACACTGAACCGGAAACGTCGTAACTGACACTGGAGCGGTAGCCATAATCGATATCAAGGTTACTGGTACCACCCGTCAGGTCTACAAGTCGTTGATGACCGCTGGCACCGGTGGTGTCATTATCAGCCGTTGTTAAGATATCATAGCCTGAAAGCGCGGCCTGGGTGTTGTCGATAGATACCCAGTAATCCCCGTCATCCAGACCGGTGAAAAGGTAGTTGCCATTGGCATCAGTCACCAGATGGGCTACCGAGTTGCCGTCGTCGCCCCCCGGTTCGAATTCACCGTCATCGTCAACATCACGATACAGATAGACCGAGACACCGGCGATACCGGGTTCACCACTGTCCTGAACGCCATTCGTGCCGCCTAAATCGTTGAACACCGTGTCGCCGATACTGCGGCTCTGGTTGTAGCCGAAATGGGGTTCGGTGGGTTCGGCAGTGTAGTCCTCATCCTGGGTCAGGGTTCCCGGCATCTGGAAAATTCCGGCCCGGGCTTCGTCCGTGGTGCCGTAGTAGTTGTTCAACATGCCATTCCGGTCAGTGACTTCCCAACTGTAGCGGACATCGCCTGGCACGCCAGTAAACTCAAAATTGCCGTCGCTGTCGGTTGTGGTTGTGGCAGTCTGATTACCGCTGTTATCCAGAAGCACTACGGTGACGCCGGCCATACCGCTTTCACCGTCATCGTCTTCATCTTCATCAGTATCCAGCCAGACCCGATCCTGGATTGTGAAGGTCGTTCCGGAAGAACTTTGTTGGAAGCCGAAATCAGCCGTCAGATATGATCCGCCGTCCGCGACATCCAGAAAGGAGTGGGTCAAGTCCGTGGTATTGGTGTAATCGGCAAGGGCTGCCTGGTTGGCGTCTATATGCACCACATAGTCTTCGGAGCCGGAAGCGGGCACGCCCGCGAAGAAATAGCTGCCGTCGGCTGCCGTGGTGGCAGTGCCTCTTAAGGTATCGCCCACACCGTCACCGTCAGTGTCATTCCACAGCTCCACTTCAACACCGCCCATTCCGGGTTCGCCCACATCACGCACGCCGTCGCCGTCGGCATCGCTCCACACCAGGTCGCCGATGGTGGCCGTGCCGTCATCCGGCCGATAGCCCAGATCCGCATCAAGATATTCGGGAACATAGCCGCCGTAATTGATGTTTAAATCGTCAACGAAGAAATAATGGTTCGTACCACTTACTCTCTCATAATTGTTCGTAACACGGAATCGTATCGTTGTATCTTCTGATAGATAGTCGCTGATATCAAAGTTTTCAGCACCATTATTCGCACCGGTATACCCAGCAAAAGTTCGGAAGGTGACAAAATTAGTCCCGTCCCTGGAAATTTCAAAAACAATTTCATCGTCACTATCTACATTCAAGGTTCTCCAGTCAAAGCTCAAAGTAGCAGAGATGGCTCCTTCAGGTATGCTGAGTTGGCGATCAATTGAGGGTAAAGGACCACCATTTCTGTTTGATACACGAAGTTCCTGGCCGCCTGTTATACGGATATCACCACCCGTTGATGCGTTACTATCATTGGTTTCTGTCCAGGAGTCAGCAGACCAGTCGATTGAACCGTCACTGTTATTATACACTCTGGGTGGGTTGGGGAATTCGTCTCGATTGGTTCCTAAATCAATAATCAGATCAAAAGCATCGGTGCGGTCATCGGAACGACCAGTGTCCGGTGTCCGGGTTAATCCCGCCGGCAGTCCGCCAGTGATTTCCACATAATAGCCATTGCCGGTGGGAACACCGGTGAACAGATAGCGCCCCTGGCTGTCGGTGGTGGCCACCTGTAGCGGTGTACCAAATTCATCTTTTAAAGTGACTTCCACATTGGCGATACCGGATTCCCCCACATCATAGACACCGTCACCATCAGCATCCAGCCATACCAAATCACCCACTTCGCTGCTTTCATGGTTGGGGTTGATTACCGGATCGGTCACCGAGGCTTCAATGGGTGTCTTGATTTCATCGCTGGTCGCCGAAGCGGTATTGGTGAGTTCGGTGATCGCGGTGTCTAAAGGATCATCCACAGTGACGGTAAAGGACAGGGTCATGCTTTCACCCGGGCCTATATCATAACCATCAGAAGTATCAATCAGATTAGGCGGGTCATCCAGCGCAGCTATGCTCGTAGAAGAGTCGCCCTGAAAGGTTATGTCATTAAGATTCCAGTATTCAGCCCCCCCGGTAAAACCTGACGCAGAGAACCTGATAGTAACTGTCTCACTGCCGCCGCTGGTGATTAAAGCTTCCAGGGATCCGTTATAAGTTGTGGCACTGAAGTCATCGTTTGTTGTCACTATGGTTGTGGTTGTAGTGCCGATAATAATGTCTACAGTCATTGTATCTTCATTGGTTTCAAGCGTGCCATCTTCTGAATAGTTAAAACTAAGACTACGATTGGTAAGACCACTAAGGTCTACCGTTCTTTCAATATAATCTGTTTGGCCATTGCCAATATTATGGAAACGCAAGCGGCTGTTCCCGGTGTTGACAAAAATTGTGCCGCTTCCAGCATCTCCATCATCACCAGTCTCCGACCACGAGGTACTCCATGTGGCGGTTCCGTGTGAGTTGTTATAGGCTTGGGTAGTAAAGATATCCCTAAAGGTGCTTGTTCCTGGAATGGGCAAGGTCACCGTACCAGAGTTAAAAGTGACTCCTTCCGGCATCGGATCATATACCGCTATATTGTTCAAGGTTTCCGTAGCAGAAGGATTGGTAACAACCACCGTGTAGGTGATGGTGTCACCCGGATAAGCCGCGGTGTCGACATCCGATGTTTTGGTAATTTCCAGTTCACCATAAGAAACGAACTCGAAATCCGTGGCGGTAAAGGTTTGCGTCACGGTTTCAACCGTGCGCGTAGCTCTGGCTTCGACATCGTTTATGCTCAAATCTCCCGTATCGAAGGTCGCTACCGTCGTTTCAGCATCAAAAGCGATAATCACTTTCTGATTGGGATCAAGATCGGCAATCCATCCGACCACAACGCTGTCTTGCCAGGTGAGGGTGGCGCCAGAGATATCAGGATCGGCGGCATTACCGGATATGGTCGAGCCATCCGGAAGCGTAATTACCGTGCTGTCATCGACATACTGCCATCCGGTGGGAAGCGTATCGACAACGATCAGGCCCTGAACATCAAATTCGTGCGTGCTGATTTCCAGGGTAAATGTCGTCTGTTCGCCGGACGTGTTGGCGGCAACCAGCGCCGGATCCGCGCTTTTTTCCACATCAAGCACCAGCTCAAACCAGCGGTCACTGGTGGGCAGCACTGTGTAGCCGAGATCAAGAGCATACAGACCACCACCGACATTGTCCGCATTTTGGCCATAGGCCATGGAGTAGGGACCGGTGGCGTAGATACGGGCATTGGAAAGATCTTCATCGGGATCATAGATGTATTGAGATTCAAAGGCGTTCAGGTCATAAGTGAAATCGGCTGTGCCATCGTTATCCTCATCAACAAATAAACGGATATTATCCTGGGCGGCGGTTACAAAAATACCGGAGAAACGTTCGGGATTTGGTTCGGTCGGAGTTTGATCAAGATCGTAGGAGGGCGCCCATCCCAGATAATGCTCCTGGTCGAGCAGAAAAGCGGGCACCAAACTGTAGGCCCAGTCATTAACAGGACCTTCTGCATCATTGCTTGAATTGCCCCAAAAAACATCACTTCCCTTAAGATAAATCGCTGAGTCTTCAGGCACCGGACTGGATGCAGCGGCATTGTAAGAAACCGTTGATTTGGGCGGAATTGAGAAAGAGCCCGAACCAAATCGAGTTTCCCAGTCGATAGTAATGGGATAGTCATGCGGGTTGTACAAATAGATATCCGTGGTCTCAGTGCCGCTGCTCGGATCATCCAGTACGGCGTAATACTCGTCATCCCAGAAACCTCGGGGGTAAGCACTCAATCCGCGGACTTCGTATCTTTGATCTTCTTGCCCAATGATGTACTGCATTTGGATGGTGTCGCTGCCGATAATCACAGTTCCCGTGCTTAAATTACCGTATGGATTTCCGGCCCCATCGCTGGTTCTATCCAACAGATATACATCACCTGTATTCAGTGTAAACTGGGTGCCGTCAACAGTGCCGTCATAGTCGTGATCAAATGAATCAAACGTTCCGTCACCATCGAAATCGATTTGAATCACCGTGTTATCCTGGGTCGCTTGAATAAAGGCGTATACGCGTGAGAAATCAAGGAGGTTTCCACCAGCGGGAGTCGCTAAATCTTCGCCGAAAGGAAGAATATACTTAATTAATTGGGGTCTCACCGGATATACTTCCCACGCCAGGGCCTGGTATGTTGTGACATCGTCAATCCAGCCAGCACGTGTCACGGTTACTGAACTGCCGGCCACATAAATGATATCGCGGCCGTCATATTCACAATTACGCTCACCGGCGCCAGGCGCACCCTGAACACATGGTGTGCCGGGGTCAACGGTTCGATTTAGCGGAATACTATTGGATTCAAGATGTTGAGAGCTGCCCCGATTGGCAAGCGTATAGATTTCATCATAATTGACCGGGTTATCCGGGTCAAACTCGTAACCATCTTCCCAATGATCATAATAGATCGTGGTGTTGCCGCCCCATGATGTGATTTCAATAATTGAGTGGGTTTCCGGTCCGTCACCTCCGCCCAAAGCGTCCAAGTCCTGGAGAACCCGACTCAAAAGATCCTCGTCACCAGGTACGAAAAACTGGCCGTATCCACCCGGTGCGGCCCATACGGTTGAACTGCCGAAAGACAATGCCGTGATTATCAGTAAAACGGCACCCAGCCGAGTAAATTTGGTGAGATGAGTGTTTTTATTGATTGGCTGTAAACGCCTCAATTTTAGCAAATTAAAATCGTCATCTGATAGCATGATCATTCTCCCCGTATTAAAATTGTTTAAACTCTTTTATACACAATAATCTTTTTTCGTGTGTTCCAATTTTTGTTGCTCTTGGCGCAAAAACTGGGTGAGATAATAAACACAAAGGCTTGGCAAGCTGAATATTCCAAAGTATCCGTGTTGATTGTAAAACCCGAATTTGATCAATATAAATAATATTTAAATGCAAAAAGTGTGCCAAAGCAGAAACAGTTTATTTGTTATTCTAACCTAAACACCTCAATTATCCTTACCAATTCTATCAAGCTGTTTTTGGGCCTTGCGGTTTTCAGGGTCCAGGATCAGCGCTTTCAGATACTCCTCACGGGCTCGATATTTAATTCCGATTTTTTCATATAAAGCGGCGACAGTCAGGCGCAAGTTCACATTTTCAGGCAACATTGCGATCGCTTTTTGAAGAATTGCGAGGGCGTCCAGATAGCGCTTATGCAGCATATAAAATTCATATACTTTATAGAAATATTCCGCTTTTACGTCTTTTTCATTATTGATATATTCCAGGGCGGTGAGATAGCTATCCTCCGCCATGTTTTCGGCACCTTTTTTTTCGAGGTATTCCGCAAACAAAAGATGCGGGGTAACGCGTTGCGGCAATGCCATTTTCATCTCTTTATCAGTTAATGTGTTAATCGCCATGAGGATTATAGCATCATTCGTTAACAGGGGGTCTAAAGAGAGCGCTTTCCTGATATTGGCCATTCCTTCAGATTTTTTAGCTTGGGCAAATTTTTTAGCCTGGAAAAAAAGCCAGGCGGCATACCGCAGGTAACGGCGCGGATTATTAATTTCACATTGCGTTGCGGCCTGGAATAAGCGATCCGCGAGTTCATATTTTTCACGTCGGGACATGTAGTTGGCCAATGTTTCCAGGTAATAGCCATTGGAGGGATCCAGGCGAAGCGATTTTTTGAATTGGGTGAACGCGGCTGTGTCTTGTGAAAGAAACATAAGTGTCCGGGCCAGATTAAAATGATACTTAGCCTCCGTGGGATCTGATCCGGAGGCAATTTTAAGTATTCGGCCAACTTTGTGCAGGGTTTCCTCGGGAAGGGTTTTGTTCAAATGAACATCTTTCAGGTTGGCGTAATACAATCTGCTGATGAGCGCGCCCCCATTAAAAACAAGACAGCTAATCAATAAAATAGCCAAAGGAATAATCAGAAGCCTGGGTTTCGGAAAGCTGGATGGTTTCAGATGCGTCGGTTTTAGCCCTTTTCTCAGGCGTGTGTTAGCGGCTGAGACCGCTAAACCCGCCAGGAATATAAAATAGAGACCGTTAGCGCCGATATGAAGGTTAAAGTCGGTGACGCTATGGGCTAACATCGCGATCATACCGCTCATACTGCCTATAAAAAGATAAATGGAATAACTTTCATGTCTTTTGGCAATCGTTCGCCATGATTTGTAGAAAACGGCGCCTAAAAACCAGGTAAAAAGAATGGCGGCAACCATACCGCCATCAGTTAACAGTTCAATGTAATCGTTGTGGGCGTGTTCAAGTATGGCGTTGCCCGGGAAGGTGCGATACGCCGGGTAAATGCTTATCAAGGTTCCCATACCGGTTCCCGTTAGCGGAAACGCTTCGATGATATTGAGGCAGTCGTTCCAGAAAATCAAACGCAGAGATGACAGATCGCCTTGAGCGCCATTTATCCTTACAAATTTACCGACAATGGCCTCCCAGCCAAACCAACTGATAATAAACATGAGCATAAAACAAACGCAAAGGATTAATCCGCCCGAAAGCAAAAATTTGCCAGGTTTTTTTTTATTAACAAGCACAAACAAAAAAATCAGGGCAATGCTCAGGCTGATCATACCGCTTCTTGACAAACTCAAAAAGATAGACAGCGCTACCAAAACAGATGCCATTCCAAGTAAAAGATGTTTATTCGTGCGGATTTGACTCAGGGTATCCGCGAGCCTGGCGCGCAAAGTCGGTCCGTAAGCAAATACGGGTTTATAAAAAAGAAACATGCTCAAAATAATGGGGAACAGCATTCCCATTAAACCGGCGTAATGGTTATGATTGACATAGGGGCCGAAAGGGATGCTGTTATGCGTGACTTCCCTGAGCCAGAATATTTTATGGTGCAACTGGGAATCTGTCTGAAGGGGTATTAAATATTGCACCATTGCCCAAACGGCCAGCAAGGTAGCGAAAATAATTACAACTGACACCGTTTTTTTTAATTCTTTTTTTTGGGATAGTATTTGAATCGTCAGAACATAGAAGCAGAAATAGGCTGCCAAACGGAAAAATTCCGCCAACGTGGCCTTGGGATTGATTGACAAAGAGACCCAACTTAGAGGCTCTGCAAGGCCGATCGTACCATCATAAAGGGCGTAGGCAGAGGGTGAAATCAGTTTGATCAGACCGGCAGGCAAGGGAATAAGCTGTATTAGCGTGTAGAGCAGAATTAAAATAAACGGAATGGTGCCCGGAATTTCATAAAGCGGTTTCTTTTGTTTATTTAAATACCGGAAAAGAATCAGAACCGTTGCGATGGATAACAATTCCATGATGGTGAGCGACCATAATTCAACGGTTCCGAAAGCCAGGGGGGCAAAGATTAAAAGAAACAGGAATATTTTAGGAATGCGTTTGGGCAAAGTACATGTCTATTGTTCGGGGTCATTTTTGGCATGACGTTCGGGTGGTTCCTTATATGAATCATAATAATAATTATAGTATTCATAGTAATAGGTGTGCTTTTTCACATCCACGGCGTTCAGCACAACACCCAAAACACGCGCGTGGACGCCGGCCAGTAATTTTAGCCCTTTGTTGACAATTTCATAAGTCGATTTACCTGCTTTGATCACAAAAATTGTTCCTCCCACGATTTTACTTAACACGATGCTATCGGTAACGGATAAAACCGGCGGGGAATCAATGACAACAAAATCATACTTTTTTTGCATCAGGTTTATCAACGCGCTCATTCGTTCGGAGCCTAGCAACTCGGAAGGATTTGGCGGGTGAGGCCCTGAAGTAATAAAGTACAAATCTTCCACGGGCCCTTGGCGAATATCATTTTCATCGAATTCGTCTGTTTCACCGGTAAGCAATGTACTCAATCCGTGTGAATTATCGAGGCCAAATATTTTCGCCAAACTGGGTTTCCTTAAATCGGCGTCAATGAGCAACACTTTTTTATCGGTTTGGGTGGCCAGGGTCGCCGCGAGGTTTATCGCCACCGTTGTTTTACCCTCGCCGGGTAAGGTGCTGGTGACAAGCAGGCAACGAGGCGGCGTCTCGGCCGAAGAGAGCAAAAGGGCTGTTCTGATTGCTTTGTAATTTTCAGTAAAATGGGGGATATCCTGTTCTAAAATACATTTTTCAACCTTTTTATCTTTTGTTTTGGAAAGCAGGCTTACCCCCAGCAGGGGAACACCCAAGCGCTCTTCAAGTTCATCCGCCGATTTTACCGTTTGATCAAGATATTCCAGGAAGAAAGCAAGCCCGATTCCGGAAAATAGGCCAAGCAGCACACCGATCAGACTTATTTTTTTAATCCTGCGATTGGAAGGCGCGCGCGGCGTTTTAGCGGCCTCAACCACCCATATACGAACCGTTTCGGCCTGGTCAGTGATCCGCGATTCATTTATTTTTTTAATCAGAACATTATAAAGGCTCCGGTTGGTGTCAATTTCTCTTTTCAGAATATTATATTGGACGAATTTTTCATTCAGGTAAATTGCCTCTTTTTGGGTTTTTTGAAGCAGTTTGCGGAGGTTGCTCTCTTTTGTCTGCGCCAGTTCATATTCATTTTTCAGGGATTTAATAATGCGTTCGATTTCTTGCTTTCTTTTGAGCTCCAGTGCTGCTTTTTCTGAAAACGCCCTTTTTAAAACCGGATGCTTCGGGCCATATTTTTTTGAAAGTTCCGTGATATTTTGATCAGATTGCAGTATCTGCATCCGAATTGATTGCAGCGTCGCGTCAGCAGTCAGCGCTTTTATTGTCTCGGCATTTTCTAAACCCTCTCCGATTTGCCGTACTTGGTTATTGATAGCCTCCAGTTCTTTTCTCTTGATTTCAGCCTGAGACAGTTGGGAACTCACTTCATCCAGCTTTTTGGGAAGGCCCGTGATACGGTCACCGATTGTAATGATTTTGTTGGTTTGCAAATATTCCTGCAGGTTCTTTTCAGCTTTTTCGAGCTTGCTTCGCTCTTTTTCAGCTTTTTCAGTCATCCAGGCCAGCTTGCGGCGGGAAGCGTCCATCTTTATATCAAGGATCACTTCAATATAGGCATCGGAAACCGCATTAACGATCATTTGGGCCAATACAGGACTGGGTGATGTGAAGGACAACGTAACAATATTGTTATTTTCAACATGTTTAACCTCGATTCCGTTACTGATCAGCGAGGTGTATTTTTCCGATTTTTGCGTTTCTGCGGTTTCGGGTTTATCATCCTGAAGAGTCGGTTTCTCTTCGACTGATTTTTTTTCAACCGATTTTATTTCAGCAAGGGGACGCACTTTTTCGATATCGAACCACTTTAATATTTCAGTGCCAATGCCCTTAATTCCCTTGGTAAGGGTTTGAATTATGGAAAAACTTTCCTCTTTGTCTATATCTGTGAAAAAAGATTCAAATGTGTTTTCAAGATTTAGCGCTTGCATGGCTTTTTGGGCCGTAGCCGGGCTTTTGATAATTTCCGACTGCGTTGATATGAATTTCGGATCCCAGTATGAACTATATCCCAAATTCATACTCAACGGGTTGCGCTCGCCTTTTTCAAGCAGCAATCTTGCTGAAGCGGTGTACACAGGCGAATAAGAAAGACCTCGGAGAAAAAAAACAGCCGAAATGATAATAAAAAGGGTTGCCACCGAATATTTGCGCTTTCGGATAATTCTGAGATAATGCTGTATTGGAATTGTTTCATTTGCCATGATTAAAAAAAACTTTCCGGTACGACAATGACATCATCAGGTAAAACGGGCATATCCATCGCAACCTTTGAGAACACTTTTTTTTTGCCATTCATCTTACGAATAATTTTCACCTTGGTGGGTGCCGCTTTACCGGTGAAACCGCCCGCATGCGTGATCGCTTGTATAACCGTCAGGCCTTCATTATGTTTATATTCGTCCGGCTTTGCTATTTCCCCTGTGATAAAAAAGGTCTCCATGGCGGCGATGTAGATATAATCGCCCTCTTTTATCAGGATATTCTGGGATGTGTCCCCCTCTTCAATCAGGCGTTTTAAACTTATCGTCAGGATTTCTTCTTTGCCATCAGAATCAGATTTACGCTTGATAATGGCTTTAACGCCGGAATCATCTCTCAAACCGCCGGCTTTGGAAATTATTTCCAGAAAAGTGGTCTCTTCATCCAGCACATAAATCCCCGGATTCCTGATTTTTCCAAGAAGTGTGACTTCTTCTTCGTTACTTGCTAAGGCAGCGCTTTGTATATCAATAATATCATCAGGCAGTACGTCTTCATCTAAGGAGACACCGGTTATGACCTGTTTTTGCGCATTTAGCTCACGCGTGATTTTGATGCGGGAAAGCGACGCTTTGTCCGTAAAACCGCCCGCTTGGGTAACCGCTTGAAAAACGCTGATTTTTTCATTGTAATTATATTTATTCGGATGTTTGATTTCACCGGTAATAAAATAGAAATCAATGGTCGGAATAAAGATATTATCGCCATCCTCTATCAAAATGTTTTGGGAGGTGTCCCCACCTTCGATCAAACGCTTTAAATCAATTGTGATTGTATTTTCTTTGGCGTTGCCAGAGACTTTTCGCTTGATGATGGCTTTATTACCGGCATCACCGGTCAAGCCTTGCGCTTTTGAGATAAGCTCCAGGAAAGTGGTCTTTTTATGAAGCTCATAAAGACCCGGATTATTCACCTTTCCCAGGAGCGTCACCTTTTTAATCCTGAACTCACTGATAACTACGGTTACCTGGGGCGCAACAATGTAACCATCGGCCAAAAGCCTGGCGATTTTTTTAGCGATCTTGTGCAACGTCAGATGTCTGACATTCACCTCTCCGATTAAAGGAAGGGAGATACGACCTTCCCCGCTAACCCTTGCAATCGTATTTAAATCCTCATTTTCATACACCTTAATCGTAAGCACATCGCCTTCATCCACAACATAGTTCTGCGCTGCGGCATACGGTGCTGTGATCAGGTTTAAAATCAAGATCGTTAATAAAGTAATTGTTTTCACAGGCTCAACTCTTACAGGGCGTATGCGTCAAATTAACATTATAAATGACTGTTTTTTTGGGGCGTAGTCAGCATTCCGATTGTGAATAATG
>JAOZRC010000461.1:1048-4942 GCA_029940345.1 Desulfobacterales bacterium | reverse complement strand
GTATTATTTTCTCCAGCAGTAAGGCACGGGAGTGATTACTTTAAAATTTCAAGGAGATGCTCTTACTGTGTTTTCGCAACCTGATGCAAATATTACAAAAGGACTAAAAATGACGGTGAAAATCGGTATTATCATCTGTGACCGCTACCGCCGCTGCGCAGGCGGGAAGTGTTTTCGATCCCTAAAAAACAAAGAGGGTGCATTCAGTATATACACTAACCAGGATTTGGAACTAGTTGGCTACACAACTTGCGATGGTTGCCCCGGCGGCAACATTGAATACGCTGGCGAAGAAATGGTCAAGAACGGAGCCCAGGTCATTCACCTGGCTACCGGCCTCGTCGTTGGGTATCCACCTTGTCCTTACATCGATACCTTCAAAGTTTTTCTTGAAGCGCGTTACGATGTTAAAGTTGTGGTGGGGACACACCCCATCCCTCAGAAATATCTAGACATGCACACCCATCTGGGAACCTGGGATGATCCAACCTGGGAACCGCTGACAGCACCGACAATGACCGACAAAAAAACCAGGATTTCATATAACTAGATGAAAAATATTTTAAGGATCGACACAAAAGCAGGTATCTCGGCTGACAGGTTTGCCGCTGCTCTGATTGGTCTGGGTGTGCCGGAGCAGGATATGGTACAGGTTATTAAATATACAGCTGAAAACCTCGGTATGTTGGATGCCCATACTCATCTCGAATTTCTCCCAAACGAGGTTCCTGCTCACCGTTTGCACCTTACTCCCTTGGAGGAACAGGAAGCACTTCCCTGGAATGAGACCCCTGCAGTTCTGGAAATGGCTTTATCCCGGGCAAAAGTAGAAGAAACCTATGCTCATTTTGCTCAGCGCACACTTTCAATCCTGCGCGCCGCCAAAGTCCAGACTAGCTCTCTTTCTCCCGAACAAACTGTCCACTTACCCATTATCGGCTCAGCACACACGCCATACAAACACAAAGCCCCATACCAACCCCAGCCTGAAAACCTGAATGATGGAGAATTTTATATTCAGATTTCGTCCCAATATGCGGCGGCTACTCAGGGGTTAAACACATTCAGCCATATCTTTGTTTTATCTTATTTAAATCAATCACTGGAGCCCGAAATCACGGTTCGGCCCCCCTGGAAAGATGACGATAAACGCTACGGCGCATTTGCCACTCGCTCCCCCAACCGACCCTGCCCCATCGGTCTGACCCGAGTCAGGCTGCACCACGTAGAAGGTGAACGCATCTACACTGGCCCGCTTGATCTCTTCGATGGCACACCCATCCTGGACATCAAACCATTTATTCAAACCCTGGATGGCAAGGCCAATGAAGAGGATACTGGCAATGATGGCTGGCTGGAAGGCAGTGATCACCTTGAATTGCACCGCCTGGGGATTCCTCATGCCCATCCAGGCGGATCGGGAAGCCTGGACCAACCCCAAATTATGATTGCATTGCTGACTGGCATTGCCTATGGGTTACAGCACCTGAAAGTAGCTATTGACTCAATAATATGCACATACCCTGTGAACACCGGCACCGGGAATGTGCTTGAATCTGCAACTCAGGTCATTTTAGAGCAATACAAAATACCCAATCAGTCCGAGTCGGTTTCTGGAGAACTAGTCACTCCGGACGGGGCAGCTATCCTGGCTGCGCTGTCCCCCACATTTATCAAAGCCGAAGCTATGCCATCCGAGGACAAGAACATCGCCTACGGATTGGGCGGGCAATATTTTAATAATTCACCAGCCCTCGGCGCGCTGCCTATGCTTCTAGTTGAATAACCCACAAAGGAATAAACATGACCTACTTCTGGATAATAATTGCCCTAATCTTATTCATATTTTCCGCCGATATGCTCATTGAACGTATGTATCGATATGAGATCAAGACCCACCGTATTACACCGAAAAAATTTAAAATACCATTTGAAGAGATTCACATTCCTTCAGTCAAAGATTCTCAACTTTATGGCTGGTGGATACCTTCCTCACCGGCCGCACCGACGTTGATCTTGGTCCACGGTTGGGGGCGAAACCTGGCTCGTATGATGCCATACATAGAAAAATTGCACCCGCTGGGCTATAACCTACTGGCATTTGATGCCCGTAATCACGGCAGCAGTTCACCTGTAAAACATCCTACCGTGGGAACTTTTTCAGAGGATATCCTTGCCGTAGTGGATTTCCTCATTAAAACCAAGCTGACATCCTCAGACAGCATCGGCGTCCTGGGACTTTCCATTGGTGGAGGAGCGGCCATCAACGCGGCTGGTTGGGAAAACCGAATAAAAAGCGTAGTCACTATCGGGGCCCTTTCGCACCCGGTGGCAGTGATGAATTATGAATTCCAGAAGCGTCATATTCCAAATATCATAGCCAAAGCCATTTTAGGGTATATGCGCTTGCGCTTCAGACTGGATTTCGACAAAATAGCCCCCGTGAAGAATATCACCCAGGCGGATGCTTCGATCCTATTAATCCACGGCGATGAAGACGAGACCATTCCACTTGCTCAGGGGCAGGCGCTCGCGGAGGCCGGTGATCCCACCCAAACCCGCTTATGGGTAGTTCCTGGAAAAGGACACAGCAATTGCCATAACCATCCCCAATTTTGGGAGAAAGTAAATATGTTTTTACAAGAGACACTATTCAATATGGAGAAGAAATGACGACCAACTACAACGACCGTTCTGTTTCCAAAGTAGAAGTTACAGGTTCAGAAGCCCGACATTATGATTTTTTCATGAACGTAATCACCGGCGGCACTTATCCCTTCTTTATCCGCCGTTCTGTGCAGGAAATGCATATCCAACCTGAGGACAAAATTTTGGTATTGGGAGCTGGCACCGGACGCAATATCAGCTTGATGAACAAATATCTCTCCGAAGGAGCACACGTGCTGGGGCTGGATATTGGTCCAGAAATGCTGGAGCAAGCCCAGCGCCGCTTTACCGATCATCCTTACGTATCCATTGAAAACCAGAGCATTGTTGAGCCGCTGCCTTACCAGGGTGAATTCGACAAAGTTTTCATCTCGTTTGTGCTTCACGGTTTCATCCAGGAAGACCGCCTGAAAATTATTGCCAATGCCCAACGCGCCTTGCGTCCCGGCGGCGAGTTTATCATTTTGGATTACAACCAGTTTGATATGGAACACTCTCCCCGGTTGGTTCAATTTATTTTTAAGATGGAATGCCCTCTAGCAACCGACTTTGTTGAACGTGATCTGGAATCTATTCTCCGCGAACAAGGGTTCGATAAGTTCCGTACCCATCCCCACTACCGAGGATACGTGCGGTTGCTAGCGGCACAAAAAAAAGGAGAGAATTAAACTATGCTGCGGATGTTGATTTGGATACTCATGTTGGTTGGCGGCGGCGCGTTAAGCATTTGGCTGGATTGGAATTGGTTTCCTGAGCTGTTCGGCAACCTTATTTTTCATATAACGACTCTGGTCCCCGGTTTATTGCTATTGCGTCTCGTTATGCGTATTAGCCGGAATACAGGCCGATTATTAGCCCGCATGGGCCGTGAAGGCGATATTCCCCGCATGGAGACCAATAAATTAGTCTCCTCTGGGGTTTATGGCTGTATGCGACACCCTATGCACCTGGGGCTGCTTTTCTTCCCCTGGGCAATGGCTTTGATCCTCGGGTCCCCAACTTTTATCCTGGTCATTTCTCCGCTAGAAATACTCTTTATGCTGGTGATGATCAAGTTTGTCGAAGAACCGGAAGCGATTCGTAAATTCGGCGATGATTATCAGGAATACCAGAAACGGGTACCCATGTTCAACCTGCGTCCTGACTGCTGGCGGCAATTATTAAACGATTAACATTATTGGAGTAGTTATGGTAAATTCTAGCGATATCTTTTCCGCGGCTGATTCC
>JAOZRC010000461.1:0-1038 GCA_029940345.1 Desulfobacterales bacterium | reverse complement strand
TGATTCGGCCGATTCCACCAAAGCGCGTAAACAAGGGCTTGCCTTCATTGACGGCTCGATTCCCGGCTATGCCCTTCTGATTGGCAGTGATCTTACAAAAGCACTTCCCGTTCTTGAATCATTAACTCAACGGCAGATTGTGGTCTTCGTTGTTGATAAAACACTGCAAAATTTCCTGCAGGAGAAAGATTTATCACTGGGCTGGGATTCAGGCATTATCCCTCTGCAAATGGCCAACGCTTTGGGCTGTATTGCCCGTGTGGCACAGACATTTGGGAACGTGGACGAACCAGATGATGTATTGCAATACGCCAGGGAGCGATTATTCGGCTTCACCCTCCTGCTGGACGAAGCGACACCTGAACATTTGGAGTCGGCGGAAGCTGCCCTCTCCTTTGGCTGCCCCTTGTTGAGCAATGCCCAATTGCCGCAATCCATTGAAGATTGGGAAATTTCGGCTGACTACCGTGCTGCCATCGGGGGCATTGAACTCCATGATATTGTACAGCTTGGTATCGAAGAACGGGGCCTTCAAATCAAGTTTCCAATACCGGAACTTCCTATAGCTTACAGCTCCGATTATTCCGGTCAAACAGTTCCTGACGACTCTTGTGGGGCCTGTCTCACCGGCATCGAATTGGTCGTGTCCGGGGAAAATATAACTGATGGACTGGTCACTCTCTTTGGGCCGGATTTAGATGCCAGCGCAAAGGGCAGCCAACTCTTCGCCATGCAGATAGAGGTCAGCGGCCGGGAGATGCAGCCTGACTTCGAGCCAGTCCTGGAAAGGAAAATTGAGACAATATTAAATGATGCGGACGGTATCACGCACCGGGGACAACGCTCAATGGTTACCCTGCGCATTTCCCAAAAAGCCATTGACAAAGGTCTAAGATTACGCCACCTCGGAGAGATACTGCACGCCCGGCTGCATAACGAATTTGGCAATATATTAAGCCGCGTTCAGATCTCAATCATTACCGAACCGGCTCAACTCCAGGCCATCCATGAGAAAGCTCAAGCTGTCTATGAGAAGCG
>JAOZRC010000460.1 GCA_029940345.1 Desulfobacterales bacterium | reverse complement strand
TTTTCTGGGCAAATTTAATCAGTGTTTGTTTCTCGATCTGTTGTTTTCTATCACTGCTGAGATTCACCCGGCTTATTTTATTCCATGTGCCCATATCAAGAACGCCTGTCTGGGGATATCCGATATCTTTTTGAAATTTTTTCAATGACCTTTTTATTTCATAAGAACTTGAATACGGGGCACCTTCGCCATAATACCCCAGTTCATCCAACATGGCCGCAACTATTTCCGGATTGATGTCAACCCTCCTTGAATCAATCTCGCTAGGTTTAGGGGTAACGGGATCCGGTCTGACATCCTTCTTTGGAGGGCACCCGCAAATGCATGCCGTTAAAAAATAAATCAGAAGCAAATTAATAATGAATTTTTGGGACTTAAATTGCATCGTATGGTTCCTTACTGACGAAGCCAACCATCCTGCTTCGCACCTTTTCTATTCAATTTCACTGATGGCTTCCTCAAGCGCCTCTTTTTCCTCCCTCAGTTCCTCCTCTTTCTTTTTCAATTTGGGGATATCGGCATCATGGAGAGCTACCGCTTTTTTTATTTCATTGATCTCTTTTTTTATCTTTGAAAGTTTTTTAGATACTCGCTTTTTCTTATCCATTGCGGATTTTGACTTTACTTCGATTCGTTCTATCCTGTTTGACAATTCAGCAATATCTTTATCTAATTCTGAAACATCTGAACGTAAGCGTGACAATTCACTTTCTTTGTCAGCTTTGCTTTTTTTCAAGGCAATTTTTTCTTGTTCGGAATTTGCTTGTATGCTTTGTAATTCCTTTAAGTTATTCTCACGTTCCGTTATCCTGTCCTTGTAGTTTCCCGTACTCAAACCGACGACTCCACCGATTAGCCCGCCTTCACCTGGGTCTTTCGATGGAGCGGCACATGAAATGATAAAGAAACACAAAATCAGAATAGCCAAGTAGTTCGCTAATCTCATAATTATCTCCTAAATGTTTAATATTAAACATTGGCAGTGCCAAGCATGTTCCAACGCAACGAATTCCTTTAAATTCCATTTGGAATTAATTGGCTTTCCTTGTTTTGCAATAGTCATTGATCAGGTGGCTCAAAACATAAATCAAGAAAAAAAGCTACCAAGGTATTCTTTCACTTGTTGCTGTCAATTCTCCAATATACGCCTTGAGTTCATCCCTTGCTTGCCCTAATTCGTTAATTTTTGCCAACCAACCCCTAGTCTCCGATTCCCTCGCCTTTTTACTCGTTTTTGCATCAGCCAACAATTGTTGAGATACTTTTAATTCTTTTTCAACTGCCTGAAGCATCTTTTCCGCTTTTGCTTTATTTCTTTCCACTTCTTTTTTTTGGGCAATTAATTGCTGCTTACTCGCCTTACGTTTATTATAATCAACTATCAGTGCATCAATTTTCTTATTATAAGCTGCAATATCATCACGCAACTGGTTGTTTATGCCTTCTAACTCGGCAATAAATTGTCTCGTTCTTTCCGTTTCCTTGGCAATCATGTCTTCCTTATTTTTGTAAGCCGATTTTCGTTTGGCGACTTCATTACCAACCACACCTCCCACGATTCCGCCAATAGCAGCTCCGATGACAGTACTTTTCGTATCCCTGCCGATAATCTGTCCAATAAGCGCACCTAACGCAGCCCCTCCGACTACCCCCTGAGTTTTGGTGGCATCCTGGTCGTTCATACCCATGGAAGCACAACTTAGAAAAAAACAGGCGCATACAATAGCGGTAATCAGGGATTTGATTTTTCCATATTCAACCATGACTTATCCTCCTTTCCTACTTAATCGTTTAATGATTATTTTTTTAAAACTATCCCTTTCTGATCATTATTTCACGAGCGAGTTTTTGAATATTTTCGATCCATATCTTTGTTCTGAATGTTCCTCTGCTTGCTTCTTCAAAGTGCTTCATAAATAGGTCGATATTTTTTGTGTAGCGAAGGTCACCGGCATATTTCCCCCTCATCGTCCGGATTACATCATAAACATATTTCTTGGGGACGCCTCCCAACCTTTTAAGCACATCAATATGTGTTGCGATGCTGCGATTCAGCATTTCTCCGGCTTCTTCCCGTTTTAGTTTTAGATCTCTAACAGTTTTTTTTAGAATCGATTTTTCTTCGTTTCTTTTGATAAAATTCGTCCATTTTTCAATTCTTACATAATAATAGCCAATATCTGATTGACTATCCAATGCGACTCTGACTTTAAAATTGCATAAATCCTGTTGGGTTTCTCGGAGTTCAAGCGTTGTTTTAGCGAAGCTTTTCTTAAGTGAAATTATTTCAGGATCTTTGCTCTTTCCGAATATCTTTTCGACTTTTTTTCCCATGTCTTCAATTTCGTCAGCGGCGACGGAAACACCATCGGCGGTTGACTTGCCTATCGCCGTTCGCTTCATAAGATCCGCTTTATACCTTGCATGCTGTTTCTTGATGTCTTCAAGAAATCGGGGAGTAGGAATAACCAGAGAGCCAATCGCCAACCTTGCGCCAGTCGTTACGGAGCCATTGTCAACTATTTTACCAGAGCTCTTTTTATAGATAGCAACTTCACTTCTAAGAGAAGAACGGATGTTTTCATCCCTAGTTAAAAACGTTCCGCCTCTTGCAGGCAATGCTCCTGCCTTACCCTGAATTATTTCGGAAATGAAAAGGCCTGCGGCAAGCTCCTGAACATTCCCGAAAATATCATAAAAACCATACGTGTTTTTTAAACGACCGATGCGTGTTGTGCCTTTTCCTTTGCTTTTGGATTTTGTCCACGCATAGTCTTTGACTTTTTCTTTCGGAATCGGAAATGGCAATGGTTCGTCGTATACCAAACGTCCATCAATTTTCTTTCTCAGTGCTTGCATCCCTCCTCGCGCGGCATATTCCCATTCATGTTCCGTGGGGAGTCTGAAAAAACCCGGAAGATCATTCTTCGTAGGTTCTTTATCCATGGATTCAGGCAGTTTAGGAAACATTTGGAGACATTTTTTGTTATTGAAACACCAATTATTGTAACGGTGAATAAACTCATGGAGATCATGCCACCCGATCCATGACAGCGGTCTCGCCAATAACCTGTATTTCTTCTCTTCCCTTCCCCCTGAAATCGCTTTTTTCAAATCGGATATCAAAACCTTATCACCGCAATTTTCATAAAAATAGTCAAGGCCTTTTTTTTTATCCCCGTTTCCCATTACAGCAACGTATTGGGCAACTGTAATTTCATATTTTGCAAGTAGATAGTACCAATTACGGGAATCGTAAAAGGAGCCGGCCATGGGAATTTTGTGTGTCGGTTCAAACATATTGTCATCACTTTTCCCGCCAGAGTCTCCCATCAAAACAATGCGCTCGGTGTTGCCCCAAAACTCTGTTCCCGGAATTTCAACTTTGATAAACACCATTTGCACTTCACCCGGCATTGGGAATATAATATCGTTATCCTTGTCCGGGTTTGGATTATAGGGATAGTTTTTTATGTCTCCAGCTTTGGCTCCGAAAGTGTATACGAACAGAATTAGCAATCCAATCAGTATCGTTTTGGTCATATATTTTGCTTTTAATTGGTAAAACATCGGATGTTTCCCTTAAATAAAAATGCATGATAAAATCATAGATTATTTACTCCTCACGAATTGCTTCCGCCGGATCAATTCGCGTTGTTTTCCAGGCCGCGAGCAATGAACTGAGAATGGCTGTCAGGGTCGTCGCCAAAAAGGCCAGTACAAAATGAAGTAACGGCAACGAGCATATTTTTTGACCCATTTTGAGGTCGGCTGAGAACACCATGTTGATGACCGATGCAAGTGACAAATATCCTATGATTGCCACGATCACACTCAATACAGCCATGCTGACACCCTGGTAAATGGGAAACCTGAAAACCTCTTCTCTTGAAATGCCCATCAAACGAAGCACGCTGATGTCCCGTTTTTTCCGTTCCACAGCAGCATACAAACTGGCAATCAGCGACGCGATTCCGCCCACGATCCCCACCAAAGCAACCAGCCAGAATATGCGCGTCAATCCCCGGTCCAGAACCTTGATTTTTTCGATTTCCTGAACTTGGGTAAGAACGTCGATTTTCTGGGCAATGAAATGCCTGTATAACGCCGGTACGTCATCAATGCTTTTGGCATACATCCGAAAACCGCGGTATCCGGCTTTGGCTAGCAGAAAACCGCCCTGCTTCTCATTGTACGTAATCCGGCGCGCTTTGCCGGTTTCCAATGTTCCTGCCAATTCCGCCGGAATAACACCGAATTTCGAAAAACTTTCCCCTTTGGCAATTAAGGGGTATTCAACGGAATCCTCTTTTGTTACAGAAGTGACGTTTATTTTATCTCCTTCCTTTATTTCATGTTCGGAAGGTAACAGAATCTGGGTCATTTTTTTATATGATGCGCCGGCATCCAAGGCGTCCCAAGGCATTTCGGGAATTCCCAGTTTTTGAGCGTCGGAGGGTGAAAGCGAAATTCCGATGACCTTTAGGGATGCTTTGGTTCCCGAAATATCCGCCTCAATTTCATGTGATGACCAGGGAAGCAATAGCGCCGATTTACCACGCAATTTATTCTTCACCTGTTTGATATTGTTCGATTGTAAGGAGCTGCCGATTGTAATGAGATTATAAATAGTAGCGTCTTTCGGCGGATCGAACCCAGCTTTTTGCAAAAATTGGTCCGCGCTGATCTGCTTCACATCCGCAATGCCCGTGTTTATTGCCAATTTTCTTAGTTCAAGACTGCTCAATGGTTTGTCAAATTTTACAACGAGTATGCCCTCAAAACTAAAATAGGGTCGCGGATGCCCGCCTTCCCAACTCCGTGCGGGCACGGCATGCCCTTCACGATATGATTCCACATCCGTTACAAATTCAAGTGGCGCATAAACACGGGGCAAGGCATCCGCCCGTGGGTCAAGCACCGCCGCCACTTGCATTTCGGTTTTGACTTTTTCCCTTTTC
>JAOZRC010000459.1 GCA_029940345.1 Desulfobacterales bacterium | reverse complement strand
ATCGAAATCTACTCCAAATATGACGGTAAGATGCGCAACTAACTGATATCAAACTCACATTATTTATATTCTGCTACACAGCAGGTTTATTAATATTTGAGACGTCAACTCCTATTCATTTTTGGCAAAAAATCAAATTTGTTCGAATTTAATATTTTGGGAACTGTGCAATTAAAATGAAACATTCCTCACAAGCTCCGTGGGAGCGGCATGTTTGTAGCACAATTGGCTCTGATTCCGTCAGAGTCCCATCGGGACGGCATATTTGTAGCAACATAACACAATATGCGCAATTACACTACAAATATGCCTCCCTGATGGGACTCTGAATGAATTGTACAGGGAGAAATTTTTTTGAACCTCAATTATGATCGAGGTCGGCGTCTCACATTCATTGACACAGATGGATCGACTGGATTGTTCGGAATTGTTAAAGATTTCTTTCCACTTTTTGTCTTTCTACATGTAACAAAATTGTGCATAGCATGGGAGTAACCTTGAAAGCAATGCTTGAACGCCAATCATGGAAAATTCCTTTTTTTAGCCTCTTTCAGGGCATCGGCCAGTCCATTTGTCTTAAAAACCAGGTTGTGAATTTTCGTGTAAGGTGGCCTATCAGTTTTATCAGTTCCGTTTCGATTGTTCCGATGGTAAATTCGGTTGCCTTCCGGTTTCCGGCACATATTGATCGGGACTGGATACCTCGAAAATTAGCCGGAAAATATCCGCCGGATTTTCGAATGTAATATTTCCAGTTGAACACGGTTATAGAGAAATGGATTGCGATACTACAAAAAATGGTTTTTGGGAGCGGAAGAAGAATGGGTTAGCAAAAAATCAGCGAGAAAAATAGCCGTTGTATTTGGGTCGTAATTCCTTTATTGATCGGATCAGGAAAACCTGTGGGCAAAAAAAATAATCAAGGGCATACCTTCAAACCGAGAGTTACTGCCGGATACGTGATAAATTCTTGAGATCGTATGTGAGTTTTATGGGGGGTGACGGTATTCGATATATTCAAGACGAGGCGTGGGAGAATAAACAAGGTTCGGAATGTGGCAATATATCTTACCATAAAGCTGAGACGGGACATCTTAAAAAATCAATTACCATTTTCAGATCGACAATAACAGCACCGTCAGAAGCACGATTGAAAGCATGAAAAAAAGCTGACCGGGGATTGCAAGCTGAGAATGCGGTTACAAGAAATTTGAAGAATCACTAGTAGAGAGCTAAAAGCGGACTTGACCCCATGAGAAGAATCACTAGTAGAGAGCTAAAAGCGGACTTGACCCCATGATATGTTGGTAGCCCCATTGATTATAATGGCCATCTTGTCTGTTGGGTGGAATGCGCTGAAAAGCTATTGCTATTTTGATGCTGTTTTGAGATAATACCGCAGCATTATACGCTTAAATCCGAAAAGCGCGACGATCTGTTCAGAATATTCGGCTGCCAACATAGCGTGGGACACCTTAAAACAGCCAAGTATAGACTTTCAGATAATCAATGTCACTGCGTTATCGGTCGGAGATATACGACGGGTATTATCTCCTCCCTCTAGCCTTGTGACATTAATTATCTGAAAGTCTATAGGTGAGCAACGCCGGTGAATCATGATGTTGCCCAGCCTACCTGGCTGGTATTGGCAATGCAGGATTTCAATACATAGTACCTTTCCATTTGGTATCTTTCCATTAAAATAAATTAAAGGTGCAATCATGATCACCAGAATGAAGATATCCGGCTTCAAAAATCTTGTTGACCTTGACATCCGCTTTGGTCCGTTTACCTGCGTGGCCGGTGCGAACGGAGTGGGCAAGTCAAACCTTTTTGATGCCATAATTTTTTTGAGCGCACTTGCTGAAAAGACGCTCATTGAGGCGGCCATGTCTGTCCGTGGGGAAGGCGGAGGAACCTGAAAATGGTATTCACCCGGAGCGCATTCCGGCAATGATTCAACTGCTCCATGATATTGTAACTGACACAAATGAACCGCCTGGAGCGGATAACCCTCTTAATCAGGCAATAGTAAATACCCAACCGTTGTTGGGCAAATTCCGGATGACAGCCTGCTCATCGCAGAATTAAGAGAATATATGGACAAGGGAAAGCGTTGCAAGGGATTATCATTAAGTTGCCTGGATGATACCTGGCGTACCAACGCATTGGCGAATACCAGGGTGGTTTCCAATGGAAAATTACTTGCTTATCTCAACCCTGTGGCGCCGGGTGCAGATGGTAATGAATGGCAATTATCCGCTGGAAGAAAAAGAAAAGAACGAATGTGCCGCCGGGTTTGTGATAGAAAAAATATGCAGATGTTGCTACCGTTTTCGGAATAATTCAATGAAAGAAATACGATATACTTTGTTGACAGAAGTAAGTTATGCCGCATTTCGCGAGGCGCTTAGTAAAGAAAAAATTTCTTATGAAAAAAGATAAAAGCACTGTGTATCTTGAAACTTCAATCGTATCTTATTTAACAGCAAGGCCAAGCCGAGACCTCTTAGCCGCTGCCTGGCAAAAAGCTACTGTCGATTGGTGGGATACGCAACGAACTAGATTTGGAAGCTATATTTCTGACATCGTTATCGAAGAAGCCGGAAAAGGTGATCCCAAAGCTTCTGCAAAAAGATTGGATGCATTATCCAATATTCCGATATTATCCATAACGGATGAAGTGGTGACATTATCCGAAAAAATCATTGAAGAAGGTGTATTGCCTATAAAAGCAATAGATGATTCTCTACATATCGCAATAGCGTCCATTCATGAGATTGACTATTTTCTTACTTGGAATTGCCGACATATCGCGAATGCTGAGATAAAACCCTTTATTCAGAATGTCTGCTTAAGAAATAATTATAAATGCCCTGAAATCTGTACACCAATAGAACTTATGGGAGTATATCAAAATGGCTGATGAAATTATTCGAGAGCTTTGGCAAGTTAAAGACAATATTGCATCAAATCATAATTACGATTTGAAAAGACTTGTCAAATATCTGCGAAACAAAAAACGAAGTGGCAACCACCAAATTGTTGACCTACGATCAATTAAAAAAGCTGCCAAACCAATCGCTCCACCGGATTTGCAGGGTTCCACATCGCTTCTCCCTGCAAACCGTTGAGCTTGTCTTTATGGTGAAAAAACAATCAGTATCAACAACTGCCTTTGTCGGCGTTGCCTGCCGTCATAACCCCGGAAGACAGACTTTAATGCCTTATCTTTGTTTAAGCGATAAGATTCAGCCTGAAAATGGTGGGCAAGGGTCGGTTCTTTTTATAGCATCAGTTAGTTATCTGGGTTGTTTGACAATAAAATACGATTGAATTATGATTTTGTCCACCCCGCCTGGCTGATTTTGAAGAAGTTGCGTTTGCAATATGATAATAATAAAATCTGATTATAACCCATTTGGTGGAGACTGCGATAGCCTCCCAAACATGAAAAAACTGGTTATGCACATTTTTTAGTCGGGGCAATGTGAATCGTTGAGAGACTGTCAACCTTATTTCATTTTTTAAAACCTTAGTAGAATATGAAAATATAACAGACCTTAAACCTTATTACCTTATCAGATACCGGTGGCTTGTTATGAAAATTGAATATAACAATCTATACACCCATTTCGTATTCAGCACACTGAAACGCCAGGCATTAATACCGGAGCGTAACCGTGTCAGAATAGAAAAATATATCACTGGAATTGTAAATAATAATTTGTCAAAATCATATGCTATTTATGCTAATCCTGAACATGTCCATTTCTTAGTTTCACGATCTCCTTCAATATCAGAAGAGCGGTTGGCTGTCGTCATTGCTGACAGTAGCGAACGATTTATCAATGCGAATAAACTCGCCGGAAGCAAATTTTTGTGGCAAAGATCAGCGTCTGCTTTTTCAATATCAAAAGCGGACATTGATAAAGTTTGCAAATATATTCTAAATCAGCCTGATCATCATAAAAAAATGACTTTTGCTGAAGAATATGAACAGTTCATTAAATATTATCAGGACACTTTGCAGAGAAATAAGGTAATAAGGTAAAGATAGATGGGCAATTTTTTGCTACTAAGGTTTAAAACGATAAAATAAGGTCTGATTATAACGGATTCAGAGAGAAACCGCACCACCTGTTACCATAGCAGGGCAATTGCATGAAAATTTGGCATGAATTTTGATTGATAATAAATTTAATATGTTACTTTCGACGCCATCAAGCTTAACGGATTCAAATTATATTATAACTATTCATAACCAACTGTATTTACAACAATTTAACTTTCATGCAATTGCCCTGGTTACCATAGTTAGAAGCGGCCTGAAAATGGCTGGCAAGGAAAGGCTCTTTTAACAGCTTCTGTTTCTGTTTTTAATCTGGTCTGTTTGGCAATAAAATACAATTGAATTATGATTTTTCCTACCCTACATGGCTAAGGTGCAGCGAGGAAACTATTTCAAGGAAATAAAGCTCGCTATTTCCTTATTTATTATTGGCTTATATCAAAAAAACTGATGATTTGATATTTTTTGAGGACAAAGAATGACTATAAAGACTACCCTATATGAACGCGGCTCTGAATGGCGGCAATGGGACTTGCATATTCACACGCCAGCATCTTTTCACTGGAACGGTCAGAAATTCGATCCAGACCCTGATTCACCCCAGAACGTAGCTTTGGTTGATGAGATGATTTCAGCATTGAATGCAGCTAAACCGGCTGTATTTGCGCTAATGGACTATTGGACATTTGATGGTTGGTTCGCTCTCAAACGACGATTGGCTCAACCTGATGCTCCAAAGTTGAATAAGATGGTATTCCCAGGTATTGAACTGAGATTGGTCGCACCAATGGATGGACGATTAAATGCTCATGTTATTTTTTCAAATACCGTCGAAGATCAAATTCTTCGAGATTTCATGTCTAAATTAAAACTTGAGTTAATTGAACGCCCT
>JAOZRC010000025.1:4291-17760 GCA_029940345.1 Desulfobacterales bacterium | reverse complement strand
ATGAACTACCCCGCCGCAAGCGGACGGGGTATCAAAAGGTAATTTTTTTGAAGCGTCCCGAGGGGCGGGGTATTAAACCCAAAGCTTCGCAATAAGGATGCCCAGAATTATTTCACTTCAGGCACTTTAAACTTTTAACTTTTAACTTTAAACTTCAAATCCGGTGACAACAACCGCTTTAAAAATAACGCTGGCCAATAAACTCAGGCTCGCCGATATTCCCGCCAACCTGCGTAATGAACTGATTAACCGCCTTACCTTGAAAAACCCCAAATGGCTTGAAAATGAACGGATGGGACGTTGGAATAAAGGTGTCGCCAAACAACTGGCATTCTATGAAGAAGCGGAAAATGATACGTTAACGATTCCTCGCGGTTTTATCAGGCAATTGTTACTGATGTGCCGCAAGCGTAAAATATCTTACCAATTTGAAGATAAGCGCCGTTTGCTGCCGTCTGTCAATTTTCATTTCCAAGGAAAGCTAAAGCCTTTCCAGAAAGAGGCGGTTCGCGCAATGCAGGCGAAATATTTCGGAACGTTAAATGCACCCACCGGAAGTGGCAAAACCGTTATCGCTATCTATCTTATTGCTGCTCGTCAACAGCCGGCGCTAATTATCGTGCATACCAAAGCGCTCGCCTTTCAATGGGTGGATCGGATTGAAACCTTTCTAGGTATTGACCGTAATGAAATCGGCTTTATCGGGGATGGCAAAAAAATGATTGGCGATCAGATAACGGTGGCCTTAGTGCAATCGCTGTATAAATGCGCTGATGAAGCAGCGCGTCATATTGGCTTTTTGGTTGTTGATGAAAATCATCGCTGCCCCAGTCGTATCTTTACAGAAGCCGTAACCCATTTTGATTCTCAATACATGTTGGGTTTATCGGCCACACCTTTTCGCCGCGACAAACTGACCAAGCTCATTTTCTGGCATTTGGGCGATATGCACCACGATGTCAAAAAAAGTCGTCTGATTGCAACCGGCGATGTCCTGGCGGTCGAAGTCATTACCAGGAAAACGGAATTTAAACCCTATTATGATCCGTTTAATGATTACAGTAAGATGCTCGCCGAATTGACCACCGATGACCGGCGCAATCTTATGATCACGCAAGATATCGCATGGGAATCTGAAAAATTCCCCGGCGTGTGTCTGGTTTTATCTGACCGTAAAAAACATTGCGAAAATTTACAGGCGCTTTTAAAATACAAACATCATATTGACGCGGATCTTTTAACCGGTGATCTGAATAACAAGCAACGGCAATGCGTTGTTGAACGATTGGATGCCGGCGAAGTCAAAGTGCTGGTAGCCACCGGCCAATTAATCGGTGAGGGTTTTGACTGTAAAAACCTGGCAACGCTTTTTTTGGCAACACCGATCCGATTCAGCGGTCGTTTGGTTCAATATTTGGGCCGCATTCTGAGGCCGGCTCAAGGTAAAGTCAAAGCGCGTGTTTTTGATTACGTTGATATTCATGTAGAATCCCTTGTAGCAGCAGCCAAAGCACGTCAACAGGTGTATCGAAGCGCTTCTTAAAGCATAGCGTTTGAACAACTTCCTCAAATTTTAACGAGTTGTTTCCTCCTTTTCAATTGCAGCTCAATTTTACAAATCAATCATAACAGAGTTTCACCGGAGATGCCAATGAACGCTGACTTAGATAATGCACAATTATTGGGCAAAATAGCAGAATTGGAAAATGAAGTGTCTGAACTCAGACAAGCTGAAAAAAAACTCAGAGCCGAAGATACCTTTATTCGTGAAATTCTGTATTGGATTGATTCACTGGTCGTTGTGATTGATCTGAATGGGTTTATCGTCAATTTCAACAGGGCCAGTGAAAAATTATCCGGCTACCGTTTTAAAGAAGTATGCGATAAACCGTTTTGGGACATCTTTTTAACGCCTGATGAAAAAGAGAGTGTCAAAGCAGTTATCAAAGATGTCACTCATAAGAAAATTCCTAAGAATTCCACTAATTTTTGGGTGACGAAAGATGGCCAAAAACGTCTTATCAAGTGGGCCAATTCAGTTCTTAGGAAAGCGGATGGTTCGATTGAATATATCCTCTGCACCGGTCTTGATGTCACTGGACAGACAAAAGCGGAGGAAGCCCGGCGTAGAAGTGAAACCAAATATAAGGAGCTTGTCCAAAATGCCAACAGTATTATAATGCGCTTAGATATTCAGGGCTGTTTTACCTTTTTCAATGAGTTTGCCGAAAAGTTTTTTGGGTGGAGAGCGGATGAAATTATCGGTCAAAACATACTCGGCACGATCCTTCCCCATACGGATACGAACGGCCGCGATTTAACTGTTTTGATCTCCAAAATCATTAAACATCCGGAGCGCTACGCTATGAATGAAAATGAAAATATGCGTCGTGACGGTGAGCGTGTCCAGATCATGTGGACAAACAAGGCGATTCAAAATAAACAGGGCGATAACATCGAAATTTTTTGCGTTGGCAACGATGTCACCGAACGTAAACGGCTGGAGGTTCAACTCCAGCGTGCTCAGAAAATGGAAGCCTTGGGGTTACTGGCCGGCGGAGTGGCGCATGACCTTAACAATATTCTCACCGGACTTGTAAGCTACCCTGATCTGTTACTGATGACGATTCCTGATAACAGCCCATTACGGCAAAGTATCTTAAGAATAAAGGAATCAGGTGAGAAAGCAGCGGCTGTTGTTCAAGACCTTTTAACTCTGGCAAGAAGAGGCGTTGCCATCAGTAAAGTAGTGAATATGAATGATATTATATCTGACTTATTAGAATCTCCTGAGTTCAACCTCCTTAAAAAAACTTATCGCGGCGCCGCTTTCAGATTTACGCCGTCTGCAGACTTGCTAAATATCCTGGGTTCACCGATACATCTGTCAAAAACAATTATGAATTTGATTTCCAATGCAGCCGAAGCCTTGCCCGGTACCGGAACCGTTGCCGTAACCACCGATAATTGCTATATTGACAGCCCTATAAAAGGGTATGAGGATGTTGAGGAGGGGGATTATGTCCTTCTAAGAATAATAGACACCGGAACTGGCATCCCCCCTGAAGATTTAACCCGAATATTTGAACCTTTCTTTACTAAAAAACAGATGGGACGAAGCGGCACAGGCTTGGGAATGGCAGTTGTCTGGGGAACTGTTAAAGATCACAACGGCTACATTGATGTGCAAAGCGATTTAGATAAGGGAACAAAATGCAATCTTTATTTTCCCGTAACGCGACAGGCAAAACAAAATAATGAAGTGTCTGTTTTAATCGACCAATGCCGGGGAAATGAGAACATATTGGTCATTGATGATATACACGAGCAAAGAGAGATAGCCAGTGGCATTCTTAGAAATTTAGGGTACTCTGTCGCAGTGGCGGCCAGTGGGGAGGAAGCTGTCGCGTATATGCGCAGAAATTCGGCTGATTTGTTGATTTTAGACATGATAATGGAACCGGGTATAGATGGACTTGAGACTTACACAAGGATTCTTGAATATCATCCGGGGCAAAAAGCGATCATTACAAGTGGCTTTGCGGAAACCGACCGAGTCAATAAAACGCTGGCATTAGGCGCTGGCACCTATATTAAAAAACCTTACGTTTTGGAGAAAATAGGTTTTGCTGTTCGATCTGAACTGGATAAACAGCCCCAAAAACTATAGCGACTGAATAGAGAGCGCAATAATCACATAGCGTAAAAGCTTGCCAACCGTTACCAGCATCAAAAAAATACCAAAATTGATTTTCAATAATCCGGCGGCGACAGTCAATGGGTCTCCGATAATCGGAACCCAGGCAAAGCATAAACTGATCAGACCATATTTTTTAAACCGTTTTTCCGCATGATGAATTTCCTGGGAGGAAAGACGCAACCATCTTTGCAACACCAGTCTGTTGCCCTGATGACCCAATCCATAGTTTACAATGGCTCCTAAAACATTACCGGCTGTCCCTATCATCACCACATTAAAAGCATTGTAGCTATTTAGCAACAAGAGACTCAATAAAAATTCGGAACTTAATGGGAGTATGGTTGCCGCTAAAAAAGAAGCACAAAAAAGAGTGGCATAGCCATGTTCGATAAAAAGGCGGAGTGTGGATTCAGAAAAGAGCATTGTGCTTTGACCTTGATCGTTACAGACATTCAGGAAATCACCCGAATATAAAATTTAGCACGGCGTTATGAAACTGCCTAAATCTTGACTTGCCACTCCCTGATATTTCATGTATAAATAATAAGGTATTTGACTTTGCTGCGTTACGGTTTATCAACGTATCGCATACGGCCTTCGCCTTGTAGCATCAGCGGGTGTGATATGGCAGAACTAAAAGCGGATCAATTATGATTATTTTTTCATAAGGGAATTCCCAATAAATCAACTACCCGTTATGTGTAATGTTGTAGGGTGGGTGGAGTATAACGAAACCCACCGTTTACGGAAATGCGGTGGGTTCCGTTATAATCCACCCACCCTACATTTTAGGTATATTATTTGGCATCCTTCACAAGAGTCTGAAAGTAGTTTACACTTTTTCTATATCGTCCCTACGGGACTTGTTGTATTAGCAAGCATTTTTCTATAGATATTATGTCCCTAACGGGACAACATGTAAACCGACAAATGAAGGATGCCTATTATTTTTTGGAAAATTCCTAAGCTAGTTATTATAGGTAGATACACTATGGTCAAAATCAGAAAAGTCAAGGTTACCACCAAAGTCTGGTTTGTTTCCGTTCCTGAGGCCCGGATTTTTATTTTATGCGGATGTCCGGCGGATAGCACCAAGCATTTAATCAAGCAAGGTTTGATTTTAACCAAGGATGTAGAAGGCGTCCTTTACGAAACCGGGCCGAATGTGGTCTTACTTTCAGATGTATTGGTGCAAAACGGAACGTTTTCAAATTTAGCTGAATTTCCGGTTTTACAGATGTTATACCGTCAGGGCATGATTTTACCGAATCATCCTAACAATACAGGCGTAAAACCGATGCTTATCGGCACTGGCGATCAGGTTCGGTCGCAATTACAATATATCTATCGCGGCAATTACGGTTTGGTGTCCGAAGAGGAGATATGTGAAGCCGGCGTTTTGCAGGAGGACGCCCATGAAATAATGCGCCTGAAATTGAAATTTGCATTCGGCGTCATTCGGCAGCCGGAGGAACTGATTGACATTCGTATCATTGATGACCTGCCGGTTGAAATCAGAAATGGTGTCAGGGTTCAACGGTTGCGTCGTAATATGTTTGAAATTCGATACAAGGATGAAGCGGTCACGATTGATCTGAACCTGGCTCCGGGCGAAAATTACGGCATACCTTATCCGCTCAATTTCCAGCGTATTCAAAGAGAATATTTCGCGGTAATCCATTCCGGAGAAGGGGACGGATGGAATGTCAACCACCCATGTATGTCCAGCATTATTATGTTCCAGGGTAAAATTTATCTGATTGATGCCGGCCCTGATGTTTTATCCAGTCTCATGGCGCTTGGAATCGGCGTGAATGAAATTGAAGGGGTTTTCCACACCCATGCCCATGACGATCATTTTGCCGGTTTTACAACGCTCATGCGTTCGGACCATCGTATTAAGTATTATGCCACACCGCTCGTGCGGGCTTCAGTATCAAAAAAGATGGCCGCTTTGATGAATATCAACGAAAAGGCCTTGTACGATTATTTTGAAGTGCACAACCTTGAATTCAATGTGTGGAACGAAATCGAGGGATTGGAAGTTAAACCTATTTTTTCACCGCATCCGGTGGAAAACAGTATTTTTATTTTTCGGACGCTTTGGGAAGACGGCTACCGCTCTTATGCTCACTTTGCGGATATTATCGATTTGGACATTTTAAAAGGCATGATTACCGTTGATGATTCGGAATTTGGTTTATCCGAAGCAAAATTTGAAGAAGTGAAAGCCCATTATCTGACAACGGTAACTTTGAAGAAAATCGACATTGGCGGCGGGCTGATTCACGGCAACTTCAATGATTTCAAAAAAGATCGCTCTGACAAGATTGTCTTATCCCATGCCTCCGGCAATCTGACCAATGAACAAAAAGAGATCGGCTCCGGCGCTCCTTTTGGCATGACAGATGTGATTATAGCTTCAACGGTCACTTATGATCGAATGGTTGCCCTGACCTTTTTGCAAGCCTACTTCCCTGAAACACCGCAACATCAATTAGAAATCCTGTTAAATAACAATTATGTCACATTTAATCCTGGTGCCCTCCTGATCAAAGACGGCCTGCGCAGCAAATACGTTTATTTGCTTCTAAACGGCAATGTGGAACGGATCCAAACCGATATAAACAGACATTATATGTTAACATCCGGAGCCTTGATCGGTGATATTGCCGTCATGGATAATGTTGTCAACCCAGGCGCTTTTCGCGCTGCCAATTGTGTTCGGACCTTGCGCCTTCCGGCTGGTTTATATGTGCGTTTTGTCAAGCGCAACCAGTTGTATGATAAAATAAAAATGATGCATACCAAACGGAAATGTTTGCAAAAAGCCTGGTTATTCGGTGAAATCGTATCTTATCCCGTTCAGATGAAAATTGCCGCTGAAATGCAAGCTTACCATTACCCTGTGAATCAGATTTTCCGACCTGAAAATAAAAAGGTGCTTTACCTGATTGCAAAAGGCAAAGGACTGCGCTTATATGAAGGGAGCGGGTCGGAAACGCTGAAAGCCGGCGATTTCTTCGGAGAGGAAGATGTCCTTTTCGGTTCGTCTCCCAATTATCGAGTCCGTTTTGTAGAACCCGCTGATGTGTACATCATGCCGGCTGAAATCTTATTGGAAATTCCGGTTGTGCGCTGGAAACTTTATGAAACCTATCACAAACGTACAGAGAATTAAATAATAGTCGTCAACATAAAACGGGACATTTGTGAAGCAAAAAACCGTTCCATTTTTTAACCTCGAAGCGGTGCCCTGGAAGGACGCCGCGGCCTTAATTATTTCCTCACCGATTGGATAAACCGAATCTGTTCGTCGGCGACATCGGCGTTCAGATCACTGCCGTCTGCAATCGTTCCTTTTAAAATCGCCATTGACAGTGGATTTTCAATATATTTCTGAATCGCCCGTTTTAACGGTCTTGCGCCGTACACCGGGTCATACCCTTTTTTTGCCAGAAAGGCCTCGGCGCCATCGGTAAGGGTCAACGTGATTTTTCTATCTGCCAGGCGTTTTGAAAGATGCCGCATCTGGATTTTCACAATAGCTCCAATTTGTTCCGGCAGCAGATTATGAAAAATGACCGATTCATCAATACGATTTAGAAATTCGGGTTTAAAACTGGCGCGCAATGTTTCGGTAATGCGCTTTTCCATTTTTGCGCGGTCAGAAGGCCCGAATTCCTGAATCCATTGGCTGCCGATATTGGATGTCATAATAATAATGGTGTTTTTAAAGTCCACGGTGCGCCCCTGGCCATCGGTCATGCGGCCGTCATCTAAAATTTGGAGCAGCACGTTAAACACTTCGGGGTGGGCTTTTTCGATTTCATCAAACAGCACCACGGCAAAAGGTCGCCGACGCACCGCTTCGGTCAGGTATCCGCCTTCATCATACCCCACGTAACCGGGAGGAGCCCCGATCAGGCGCGAAACGGCGTGTTTTTCCATATATTCCGACATATCAATCCGGATGATAGCCTGTTCGCTGTCGAAAATAAATTCCGCCAACGCCTTGGCCAGTTCTGTTTTGCCCACGCCGGTGGGCCCCATAAAAATGAAGGAGCCTAATGGCCGATCAGGGTCCTGTAAACCGGAACGGGCACGCCGTACCGCATCAGACACGGCAATAATGGCTTTTTTTTGGCCAATCACGCGCTTTGCAAGCCGCTTTTCCATGTGAACCAGTTTTTCACGTTCGCCCTCAAGCATTTTGTTCACCGGAATTTCGGTCTGACTGGCAATCACTTCCGCAATATCTTTGTCATCCACTTCTTCCTTGAGTATTTTACGATCGGTCTGGAGCAGGGCCAAATCGGCATTGGCCGCTTCCAGTTTAGTTTTCAGTTGAACGGTTTGTCCGTAACGGATTTCAGCCACGCGTGCCAGATCACCGGCGCGTTCGGCCTGTTGCGCCGCATTGCCCAATTGTTCGAGCTGCTCTTTGAGACCTCGGATGGTTTGGATCATATCCTTTTCATTTTGCCAGTGCGCTTTCATGGAATGCAGGGCCCCCTGCATGGCGCTGATTTCCTGGTCAAGGCGATTGAGTCGCTCTATAGACGCCGGATCCGACTCCTTTTTCAAGGCCTCCCGCTCAATTTCGATCTGGATAATTTTGCGCTGGATTTCGTCGATTTCAGCGGGCATACTGTCGATTTCAATTCTTAGCTTAGAAGCGCTTTCATCAATAAGGTCAATCGCTTTGTCAGGTAAAAAGCGATCCGCAATATAACGTTTGGAGAGCGTCGCTGCCGCCACAATAGCCGCATCCGTGATTCTGACACCGTGATGAATTTCATATTTTTCTTTCAAACCACGCAAAATCGAAATGGTGTCTTCTACGCTGGGTTCACGCACCAACACCGGTTGAAAACGGCGCTCCAGGGCGGCGTCTTTCTCGATATACTTGCGGTATTCATTGATGGTGGTGGCACCGACGCATCGCAGCGTGCCTCGGGCCAGAGCGGGTTTGAGCATATTGGATGCATCCATAGCGCCTTCACTGGCGCCGGCGCCCACCAGCGTGTGAAGTTCGTCAATGAATAAAATGACTTCGCCTTCAGCGGCTTCAACCTCTTTTAAAAGTGCTTTGAGGCGGTCTTCGAATTCACCCCGATATTTGGCTCCGGCAATCAAAGCGCCCATATCAAGCGCCATTAAGCGCCGGTTTTTGAGCGTTTCGGAAATATCGCCGGCAACAATGCGGCGTGCCAGTCCCTCCACAATGGCGGTTTTGCCCACACCCGGCTCACCAATCAAAACCGGATTATTTTTGCGTCGTCGGGAAAGCACCTGGACAACTCTTCGGATTTCCTCATCCCGGCCAATGACCGGGTCCAGCTTGTCCAGACGTGCCAATGCGGTCAAATCCCGGCTGAATTTATCCAACGCCTGATATTTTTCTTCCGGATTGGGGTCGATGATGCGTTGCGATCCGCGGATATCTTTTAATCCTTTTAAGATAGATTCGCGTTTTACGCCATGACGATCAAGAACCAGGCTGGCATCGCCCTCTTTTTCATCACTGATAGCGATTAAAATATGTTCGACGCTGACATACTGATCCTTCATTTTGGATGCTTCGGTAAAAGCGGTGTCCAAAACACGCTGGGTTCGAAGAGAAATATGAGCTTCGCCAGCGCCGGCTCCACTTACTTTGGGAATTTTATTCAAAGCAGCGGTCAGTTCCTGAGCCACTTCTCCGGGGGATGCACCCAGTTTATGCAGCATGGCGCGTGTAATCCCCTCAGGTTCGCTTAACATCGCGGCCAGTAAATGCTCCGGTTCGATCTGCTGATGGTTGTATTGCACCGCCAGATTGTGGGCATTTTGGATCAATTCCTGTGATTTTAAAGTGAATTTGTCAAATCGCATCTTATGCTCCTACGGTATATATAAGGTATAGTATTCCTATTTTGGTTTTTCCGGGTAGCACTCGCAAGCTGAAGTTCGCACTCCACCATTCCGGAAAACCAAGAGCGGATCGGGATAGGTGGCAATTTTTAATAACAAATTAAACATTTTCATTGCTATGTCAATTCTTGCAAATGGTCCTTTCAGACGAACCGAACCACCACATTGTGGCATAATGCCGATCAAAATCAAATATTTTTGTATATCAAAAGTTCTTGACAAGGTATTTTTCTGATGCTAAATGCTTTTATTTGTTCGTCTGAAAGCGATTTTTAAATAAATTTAATCAATATTTATTTAATAGGTAAATTTCAAACTGTGGCAAATAGCTTTAAATTCTCTTTCAATGCATATTCATTGGCACATAAAAGTTTTGATAAAACGGTAGCATAAAGGCTCTGGAAGCCATTGACTGGGAAGGGGGCGCAAACGAACAAACGAAATAATTAAGTGATCAAAGAAATCAGATATTAAGTATGCTTTCACGAAAATTTGTAAATCAAAGTGCGTGAGATATTGTATGGCTAATCGTGAAAAGCAGAAAACTATATGAACAGATAGTATGTGTAAGTGTGATTTAAGTATCAAACAACATTAACAGGAGGTATCATTAAATGCCAAGTTTTGTAATTGACGAAAAATGTGACGGTTGTAAGGGCGGCGATAAAACCGCATGTGAGTATATCTGCCCGAATGATCTGATGGTTCTGGAACCCAACGCCATGAAAGCGTATAATCAAGAACCGGATCAGTGCTGGGAATGTTTTTCCTGCGTTAAAATTTGTCCGTCGCAGGCGATTGAAGTACGAGGGTATTCCGATTTTGTACCGCTGGGAAGCAGCATCTATCCATTAATGGGTACCGAAGATGTGATGTGGACCTGTAAGTTCCGCAATGGTCTTATCAAACGCTTTAAGTTCCCCATCCGTACAACTCCCGAAGGAGCTGCCAATGCATATCTTGATATGAAAGGCAAAGACCTGGACAGCGAATTGCTTTGCACCGAAGAAGCGGATAGTTACGAAATTTGTGTTCCCAAAGAACTCGCTTAGGCGATCTGTGACTGTCAAACGAAATCGAAAATAGAATTAAATATATTTAAGGAGGATGTAAGATGGCATTACCCAATATTCCCCAAGGCGAACGCAAAGCCATTAGGGACCCGGAAGTTGAGGAGCGTGAAGTTGATGTTCTGATCGTAGGCGGCGGCATGGCCGCATGCGGTACGGCGTTTGAAGTTAAAAAATGGTTGCCCGAAGGCGCATCCGTTTTATTGTGTGATAAAGCTGCGATGGAAAGAAGCGGCGCGGTGGCCCAGGGCCTTTCCGCTATTAACACCTATGTCGGTGATAATTCATGTGAAGATTATGTCCGTATGGTGCGTAACGACCTTATGGGAATCGTGCGTGAAGACCTGATTTACGATCTAGGCTGCCATGTGGATGACTCCGTTCATCTGTTTGAAGAATGGGGCCTGCCGGTATGGAAACTGACCGATGACGGCAAAAACCTGGATGGTAAAAAAGGCCAGAAGGTAGGAACGCTGAAAGCTGGTGCCAAACCGGTTCGCACCGGCAAATGGCAGATCATGATCAATGGCGAGTCCTACAAACGCGTTGTGGCCGAAGCTGCCAAACTGGCCATCGGTGATGATAATATCATAGAGCGCTGTTTCATCGTTGAACTTCTGCTGGACGCCAATGAAGAAAACCGTATTGCCGGTGCCGTGGGTTTTTCCGTACGTGAAAACAAAATTTACATCATCAAATGCAAGACTATGATGGTGGCTTGTGGCGGTGCTGTCAATATCTATCAGCCTCGTTCCGTCGGCGAAGGTAAAGGCCGTGCTTGGTATCCGGTATGGAATGCAGGCTCCACCTACACCATGTGTATGAAAGTGGGTGCCGAACTTACCATGATGGAGAACCGTTTCACCCCTGCTCGTTTTAAAGACGGTTACGGTCCTGTAGGTGCTTGGTTCCTGCTGTTCAAAGCCAAGACCCTGAACGGATTGGGTGAAAATTTTGCTGCCAGTGATGCTGCTAAACAAGAACTGGAAAATTATGCGCCTTATGGCACCGCTGCAATCACACCGACCTGCCTGCGCAACCACCTGATGCTGTTTGAAATGAAAGCCGGCCGCGGTCCCATTATTATGGACACCGTTACCGCATTGGCAACCCTGGGCGAGACCATGAGCAAAAAAGAACTCAAGCATCTCGAATCCGAAGCTTGGGAAGATTTCCTTGACATGACCTGTGGCCAGGCCAATCTCTGGTGTGCGCAGAACACCGAACCTGAAAAGAAAAACTCCGAAGTTATGCCCACCGAGCCTTACTTGTTGGGTTCTCACTCCGGTTGTTGCGGTCTGTGGACTTCCGGCCCGGACTTTGATTGGGTTCCGGATAGCTACAAAGTCAAATACAAAGACAAAGTCTATAACCGTATGACCACCGTAAACGGTCTGTTTACCGCCGGTGACGGCGTTGGCGGTTCCGGTCATAAATTTTCTTCCGGTTCCCATGCGGAAGGTCGTATGGCTGCCAAATCCATGTGCCGTTTTGTGCGTGACAACGCCGATTTCACACCGACGTTGAGCCAGACTAAAGAAGAACTGGTTGACCTGATTTATAAACCGGTTCGCACTTACCTGGATAATGTCGCTTATACGACCGCCGAAGATATCAACCCGGCGTATGTCAAACCGGCCGGTATGGCGTTACGTCTGATGAAAGCCACGCACGAGTATGGTGCGGGTACGGCAACTTTTTACATGACCTCCAGCAAGTGTCTTGAGATCATTATGGACCTTCTCCAGACCATGCGTGAAGACTGTGAAAAACTGGCCGCTGGCGATCTGCATGAACTGATGCGTTGCTGGGAAATTTTCCACCGCATCTGGACAGTTGAATCACATCTGCGTCACATCCAGTATCGCAAGGAAACCCGTTACCCCGGTTTCTACTATCAATCAGATTATCCCGGACAGGATGATGAGAACTGGTTCTGTTTCACCAATTCCAAGTATGATGCCAAAGCAGATAAATGGGAATGTTTCAAGAAAGACTACATCAAGATCATTGCCGATTAATCGCAATACGGCTCTGACTTGATTGAACCAACCGACCTCCGGCCGCTTCAGTATGGCGTCCGGAGGTTTTTATTAAGAACAACTGGCTTTAGATTTTAGGTGTTCGATTTTATAAACCACCTAAACCAGTGTTAGGCATGTTAAAACCTGACACCTAAAAGTTAAAACCGAATAAAATGTACGGAGGAATAGCATGGCAAACGAAAAAACAGCTCCTCAAGGCCAAAGCCTCATGGTCGTCGGAGGTGGGATCAGCGGTCTGACCACGGCTATCGAAGCGGCCGAAGTGGGATATGAGGTTTATCTGGTCGAAAAGAATCCTTACCTGGGCGGTAGGGTTTCACAGTTAAACCAGTATTTCCCCAAGTTGTGTCCACCAACCTGCGGTCTTGAGATCAATTACCGACGAATTAAAGACAACCCCCTCATTAAGGTTCTCACACTGGCCGAAGTGGAAAAAGTGGAAGGCGCACCCGGCGCTTATGACGCCACCATTAAATTAAACCCCCGTTATGTGAATGAAAACTGCACCTGTTGCGGCGATTGCGAAGCGGTTTGCGAAATGGAAGTCTCCAATGAATTCAATCTCGGCATGGATCGCATTAAGGGCGCTTATTTGCCTTACGCTATGGCGTTTCCGTCGCGCTACGTGATTTCACCGCAAATTATCGGCACCCAGGATGCCGAGAAATGCAAGGAAGCATGTAAGTATGACGCCATTGATTTGGAAATGGAGACTGAAACGGTCAATCTGAAAGTCGG
>JAOZRC010000025.1:0-4191 GCA_029940345.1 Desulfobacterales bacterium | reverse complement strand
TATATCCGCGAACGCTATCCGGATGCTAAAATCTATATCTTCTATATTGACCTGCGTGCGCCTGGCTACCGCTATGAAAAATTCTATAAGAACATCAAAGCGGATGAGAACGTTTTCTTTATCAAAGGCAAGGTCGCCGAAGTCAACGAAGACCCGGAGACCAAAAATATTACGGTTGTGGCTGAAAATGCCGTTACGGGTGAAAAAATCTATCAAACGGTGGACATGGCGGTGTTAGCCACCGGTATGCAGCCTACTGCGGCAGTGTCCAAACTGCCGGCAGACCTGAAATATTCGGAAGACGGCTTTATTATTAACGATTTTGCAAAGGGCGGAATGTTTGCGGCTGGCGTTGCCAACAAACCGGCGGACGTGGTTTCATGTAATCAGAATGCCACCGGTATGGCCCTTAAAGCGATTCAAACCCTGGTGAGGAGGTAAAATACCATGGATAAAACTTATGGCGTTTATATCTGCACAGGCTGTGGAATCGGAGACGCCCTTGATGTCGAAGCATTATGCGAGGTTCCTGAAGAGGAAGGCCTTCCCGTACAAACCCATGCTTTCCTATGCGGCCAGGAAGGCGTTGACCTGCTGAAAAAGGATATTAACGAAAAAGGAACCAACACATTGGTGATTGCCGGTTGTTCGCGCCGCGTTAACTTTGATATCTTTCAGTTTGACGGCTGTATTGTTGATCGCGTCAATCTCAGGGAACAGGTGGTGTGGTCCCATCCCCGCTCCGAATTTCCGGCCCTGACCGAAGAGGAAAAAGAGGATGAAGAGAACTTCGACCGGGTTCAGATGATGGCCGAAGATTACATTAAAATGGGAATGGCACGGGTGGAAAAAGTCGATCTGCCGGAACCGTTCAAGCTGGATGCCATCAGTAAGAAACTTTTGGTGATCGGCAGCGGTGCCACCGGTCTGAACGCAGCCATTGAAGCCGCTGACACGGGCTATGAAGTTACCATCGTCGAAAAGGAAGCGTCCCTGGGTGGCTATGCCGCTAAAATTCGTAAACAATTGCCCATGGAAGCGCCTTACGAAGACCTGATTCCGCCAATGATCGCCGATATGATCACACAGGCGGAAAATCATGACAAAATCACGATCATGACCGAGACGCTTGTTGCGCGTATTGCCGGGCAACCGGGTGAATTCACTGTAACACTCAAAAAACCGGGTGAAACAACCAAGTTTGACGTGCCTTTTCCGCTTCCCGAAGAGATGACCAAGGATGAAAAAGGCGATGATCTTGATGTGGAAGAGCAACACAAACGCTATCTTGAATACAATAAGGGCAAAGAGGATATTTTACAATTAGACCCGGACGGTGAAATGTTCGGTGCGGTGATCCTGGCCGCTGGTTGGCGTCCGGCCGAACCGGATAAAGAGCAGACCGCGCATCTCGGTTTCGGTGAATTGCAGGACGTTGTCACCAATAGCCAGTTTGAAGAAATCGCCGCAAAAGGCTCTATTACCCGACCTTCGGATGGCAAAGAAGCCAAGTCCGTGGTTTTCATTCAAAATCCGGTTCCCGATGATGACGCCGATTTTGCTTATACGGGCGTAGTGACCAGCATGGTCGCTCTCAAGCAAGCCAAGTATGTGCGCGAAGATTATGACGACGGCAAAGCGTTTGTTTTTTATCAGCATATTCGCACCTCCGGCCTGCAGGAATATTTTTATAAAAGCATCCAGCAGGACGAAGGCATCTTTTTGACCAAAGGCAAAGTGGTCAGCGTGTCACAAAACGGTGATGGCCTGATTGTGGAGGCCGATGACACCCTGTTGGGTGAAAAACTCAAAGTCAAAGCCGATATGGTTGTGCTGGCCGCCGGTATGACGCCGGTTACGGCGGACGATCCGGTGATTAATCTCGCCTACCGTCAAGGTCCCGGGTTCAGAGACAACGAACTGTATGATGAATATGCGGATTCCAATTTTATCTGCTTTCCGTATGAAACCCAGCGCACCGGAATCTATGCCGCCGGCTGTATCCGTCGCGCCATGACCATTGAAGAAGCTGTGGAAGACTCGACCGGCGCAGCACTCAAAGCGATTCAATGTGTTGAATCAGTCAATCGGGGCGTATCCGTTCATCCTCGCTCTGGTGATATGACCTTCCCTGACTTTTTCTTTCAACGCTGCACCCAGTGTAAACGGTGCACCGTGGAGTGTCCTTTCGGCGCCTTGGATGATGATGAAAAAGGCACACCCAAACCCAATCCTACCCGATGTCGTCGTTGCGGCACATGTATGGGTGCCTGTCCCGAGCGTATTATCGGCTTTGCCGATTACAACATCGACAGTATCGGTTCGATGGTAAAAGCGGTCGGAGTACCCTCTGAAGATGACTATGACGAACCGCCGTTCAGGATTTTAGGTCTGGTTTGTGAAAACGACGCCTATCCGGCCCTTGATATTGTGGGTCTGAATCGTATGAGCTATTCTGCTGATGTTCGCATTATTCCGGTGCGCTGTCTCGGCTCCGTCAATACGATTTGGATTAAAGATGCCCTTGCGCAGGGTATGGACGGTGCTTTTTTATTAGGCTGCAAACATGGCGATGATTATCAGTGCCATTTTATGAAAGGTAGCGAACTGGCCGAAGTCCGAATGAAAAAAATCGGCGACGCCCTCACCAGCCTTGCCTTGGAGGAGGAGCGTGTCACCCAGTGGCAAATTGCAATTGACGAATATGATAAGATCCCGCAGATGATTAACGAATTTGTGGAGATGATCGAAGACCTTGGTCCCAATCCGTTCAAAGGCTTCTAGCAAATTCGGAATGTGGAATTTGGAATACAAAAATCCGAATTCCACTTTCCGAATTCCCAATTTCAAATAGGAGGTGTCAATATGACTGATAAATATCTGGTTGAACCGGATGTTCAATTTATAAAAAACTTGAAGGCGTTGGGCGGCGGCGATGTTAAAAAGTGCTTTCAGTGCGCTACTTGTTCGGTGGTTTGCCCGATTTCGCCGGATACCCAACCGTTTCCCCGTAAAGAGATGATCGCCGCTTCCTGGGGGCTGAAAGATCGCCTGGTGAAGGATGGTGACATCTGGTTGTGTCACCAGTGTGGGGATTGTTCCACCAAATGTCCGCGCGGTGCCAAACCGGGCGATGTTTTATCAGCACTGCGCTCTTACACGGTTGCTGCTTATGCCAAACCGAAAATAATCGCCGACATGGTGAATGACCCGAAAAAGCTCCCTATTTTATTTGCCATTCCGGTTGTTATTTTCCTAGTGATAGGTCTGCTTTTCGGACAGCTTGACTTTTCACCGGAGCCTGGCATTATCGTGCAGGCAAAATTTTTCTCTGTGATATTGGTTCAGATAATTTTTCCCTTATTGGCGCTTTTGCTTACCGTGAGTTTGGCTCTGAGCCTTAAAGATTATCTCAACGATATTCATGCCGATGCTGTGTTGTATGGTAAAACTGAAAAGAAGAATTTAGATTACAAGGAATTCGGACAGGCGCTATTGCGGGTGCTGCCCACGATACTCAAGCATGATAAATTTTCGGAATGTAGCGAAAATAATGACCGCGCCACCCCCCATTTGATGGTGTTTTATTCCTTTATCGGTCTGGCTATCGTAACGGGGATCTTTTTTGTCGTTTTGGATGTTTTTCATATTCCTGGTCCTTATAGCCAAATAAATCCGGTAAAATGGCTTGCTAACGTCAGTGGCGTTGCCTTAGTGATTGGCAGTGCTCTGATGATTAAAAATCGAATCTCCAAAAAGGATGATCAGGTTAGCATGTACAAAGACTGGTATTTACTGGGATTGATTTTCGGCGTTGGTCTGACCGGTTTACTGACTGAAATGATACGCTTGGCCGGTGCTCCTTTTTCCACCTACTTTTTTTACTTTCTACACTTAATGTTCGTCTTTGTGCTTTTCCTGTCACTGCCGTATTCCAAGTTCGCGCATATCATTTATCGCACAGTTGTTATGACGTATCATGAATATTCGGGACGTAAATAAATCGCTTGATGCAAAGTTTAACTTTCAAAGTTATTCATAACATGTTAAAAGTGACAAAATTATAATCGTTTTTTGGCATCCTTCATTAGTCAGTTTACACTTTGTCCCGTTAGGGACATAATATCTATAGAAAGATGGGCATCCTTCATAATAGCTTAAAAGTAGTTTACACTTTCATGGGGAGTGCTG
>JAOZRC010000458.1 GCA_029940345.1 Desulfobacterales bacterium | reverse complement strand
CGGCTTCGCAAGTCAATAATGGCAAACTGACCTGTTTCAGTTGATTGCAAGCCCAGAAGTGATACTTGTCACGTTGGCTTAAATACGCTACTAACGGTCCGGTATCCGTAAGCACCCCTTTTTTCATTTACCAAAACCTTGAAAATATGTCGGATTGGTCGAAAGATCGGCGGGGGCTTGTTTGATTCTACCACAAAATGTTTTGGCAGCTTGGGCAAAAGACACTGGCGATTGTTATATGATATCCGCAGCTTCCCGTTTAAAAATAATGATTTCCACTTTGTCACCTGGCACAAAAGGCAAAGCGCCTAATCGGATTGTGCCTGTCTCGTTGACTGTTGTTTCTACGCGGTGTGCGTACATTATATAAGTCCCCTTCTGTTTTGACTGACTGCTTTTTACTCGTTATGATCAATACTTTGTTCTATTGAGTTCCTGTAGTTTCACCGGCCGAAGCGGGCGTTTGCCGATAGCTTTGATGGCTCCCAAGGCCGCACGCACGGCTGAAAAAGTGGTTAGCAGCGGCAGACTGAGGCGGTACGCGGTTTCGCCCACGATTTGTTCATCAAAATAGGATTTACGTCCGAGTGGTGTATTGATTAATAATTTCACATTGCCATTTTTCATGCGGTCAACAATATCAGGACGCCCCTCATTGACTTTGTAAACTGGCTCTGCGGCAATATGATGATCATTGAGATATTGACAGGTGCCGTGCGAGGCGATAATCTGGAAGCCTAAACCGATCAATTCACGGGCGATAGGCAGACTCGGTTCCTTGTCATGGTCGTTGACCGATATAAAAATCACCCCGTCACCCGGTGCAGGCAGATACACGCCGCTGGCATAAAGAGCTTTGGAATAGGCTTCACTGAAATCCGACGCAATGCCCATGACTTCACCGGTGGAGCGCATTTCAGGCCCTAAAAACGTATTAACGCCTTCAAAACGGCTAAAGGGGAACACCACTTCTTTCACTGCGAAATGGCCGGGACAGAGATTCTCCTTTATTTTTTGTTCCGCCAGCGAACGGCCGATGATACAGCGCACAGCCACATCCACCCAATCCACGCCTGTTGCTTTAGAAACAAACGGAATCGTGCGGCTGGCACGCGGATTGGTTTCCAAAACATACATATTGCCAGCGCGGAAAGCGAACTGTACGTTCATCAGGCCCACCACTTTAAGCGCGAGCGCCATTTTGCGGGTGATTGCAACCATCTGTTCCTGCTGTTCGGGCGTAATTGAAATCGGTGGTAGCGAGCAGGCCGAATCACCGCTATGCACCCCGGCTTCTTCAATGTGTTGCATAATACCGCAAATAATCACATCCTCGCCGTCAGCCACCGCATCCACATCAAATTCATACGCATTTTCAATGTACCGGTCAATCAGCACTGGGTGGTCCGGAGCGACATCACCGGCGGATTCCCTTAAATAATGTTCCAGCCCCTTGCGATCATACACAATTTCCATAGCGCGGCCTCCGAGAACAAAACTGGGACGCACCAAAACCGGATATTTTACTTTTTCGGCAATTTCAACGGCTTCGGCAAAATGATGGGCGATACCGTAGGACGGATGGGGAATATCAAGCGAGCGCATCAAATCGCCGAATTTTTCGCGGTCTTCGGCCATGGCAATTTGATCCGGCGCGGTTCCCAGGATAGTGACGCCGTAATCTTCCAATTTCTTGGCGATTTTCAACGGCGTTTGTCCGCCGAACTGCACTATCACGCCATCCGGTTGCTCATTATGGCAAATTTCCAGAACATCTTCCAACGTGATGGGTTCAAAGTAGAGTTGTCCCGAAACATCATAATCCGTTGACACAGTTTCAGGGTTGCAATTGATCATAATGCTGTGATAGCCTTCGGCATTAAGCGTTTCCGAAGCATGCACACAACAGTAATCAAATTCGATTCCCTGGCCAATACGGATCGGTCCGCCGCCCAGGACAATCACACGCGGCTTATTTGCAAGAGCGGTCAGGCCGCTTTTTTCATAAGTGGAATAGAAATAAGGCGTATAGGATTCAAACTCACCGGCGCAGGTGTCCACCGGATAATAAACCGGCCTAACTTGATGAATCTCCCGCAAACGTCGGATTGTTTGTTCATCGGTACGCCAGATAAACGCCAATTGACAGTCCGAAAAACCGAGACGCTTGGCCTGAAACAGCAGATCGGCGTTGATCAGACGGCGCAGGTCGGTGAGACGGCCGTTTGTGTGGGAAGCGACAGAGCTTAATTTTTTCTCCATCTGCACAATCGCATTGATTTCGTCCAGGAACCAGCGGTCAATGTGTGTGGTTTGGGCCAATTCTTCGACACTTATCCCTAATTTGAGGGCATAGCGCAAATAAAACAGGTTTTCGGGACGCGGCGTCATCAGTTTGCGTTTGACCATATCCCGCCACTCATGCAGCAGATGCGGTTCCACATGATCGGCGGCAATCACATCCAGACCATCGGCGCCCAAACCGTGGCGATCCTGTTCCAGACTGCGAATCGCTTTTTGCAACGCTTCGGGAAAGGTGCGTCCGATGGCCATGACCTCGCCCACGGATTTCATCTGGCTGCCAAGGGTTTGATTCACCAACGGAAATTTTTCAAAGGTCCAGCGTGGAATTTTGACAACTATATAGTCCAACGCCGGTTCAAAACAGGCCGGGGTTTTACGGGTGATGGCATTGGAAATTTCATCCAGACGATAGCCTAACGCCAGTTTGGCCGCAATGCGCGCGATGGGAAAGCCGGTGGCTTTGGAAGCCAGAGCGGAAGAGCGCGATACGCGCGGATTCATTTCAATCACCACCATGCGCCCGTCATCCGGATGAACGGCGAATTGGATGTTGGAACCGCCGGTTTCCACGCCGATTTCACGAATGACTTTAAAAGCGGCGTCCCGCATGACCTGATACTCTTTGTCGGTCAAGGTTTGCTGGGGTGCAATGGTGATTGAATCCCCCGTATGAATGCCGAGCGGGTCCATGTTTTCAATTGAACAGATCACCACACATTGATCCGCAGTATCACGCATCACTTCCAGTTCAAACTCTTTCCAGCCGATCAGCGCTTCTTCAATCAGAATTTCCTTGATGGGAGAGCGTGACAAGCCCCAGCGCGAACGCTCTTCAAACTCTTCGCGGTTATAGACCACGGAACCGCCCACGCCGCCCATGGTGAAAGAGGGGCGAATAATCGCAGGCAGTCCGGTTTTTTCCAAAATAGTCAGAGCTTCCTCAACGGTGTTTGCAAAATCACCACGAGGAATCTCCAGACCGATGCGACGCATGGCATCATTAAACTGCTCGCGGTCTTCCGCCATGTTAATCGCCTTAATATCAGCACCAAGCAACTGAACATCAAACTTATCTAAAACACCGGCTTTGTCCAGCGCAATAGCCAGATTCAGAGCCGTTTGGCCGCCCATTGTCGGCAGTAGCGCATCGGGTCGTTCCCGTTCAATAATACGTTCAAGGATATCGGGTTCCAGCGGCTCTATATATGTGGCATCTGCCAGACTTTTATCCGTCATAATGGTGGCGGGGTTGCTATTTACCAGGATAACTTTAAGCCCCTCTTCTTTGAGCGCTTTCACCGCCTGGGCACCGGAATAATCAAACTCGCAGGCCTGGCCGATCACGATAGGCCCTGAACCGATTACCAATACGCTTTTGATATGGTCATGCCTGGGCATATCTGATCATCTCCTTTATAAATCGGTCAAAATAGCCGATTCCGTCGTGCGGTCCCGGACTGGCTTCAGGATGATATTGAATGGAAAAAACAGGGTGTTCTTTATGCGCCAGTCCTTCGACCGTATGGTCGTTTAAATTGATATGCGTGATTTGCCAACCTTCAGGCACATTATCGGGAGCCACCGCAAAACCGTGATTCTGACTGGTTATTTCGACGACGCCGTCAGCTTCGCGGCGCACCGGGTGATTGGCGCCGCGATGCCCGAATTTGAGTTTAAAGGTTTTAAAACCGGCCGCCAGGCTTAATAATTGATGTCCCAGGCAAATGCCAAATAAAGGTATGCGGTTGAGCAGTCGTTTTGCTGTGGCGACGCCGTAGTCAACCGCCTGCGGGTCGCCGGGACCGTTAGATAAAAGTACGCCGTGATATTTTTTGGATTGCGAAGGACCGCTTAGAATCACATCTGCTGAAACAGACGCTGGCAGCACCGTCACAGCGCATCCGCGACAGGCCAGTTCTTGAAGAATATTGCGTTTGACGCCAAAATCGATTACAGCCACATTTAAACCTTGGCCTGCTTGGGTGTCAGTGTGCCAGCGCGGATTTAAATCCGTATTATCAAAATGATAAGGAGCCTCACAGGTCACTTCGGCCGCCAAATCGGCTCCCTTCATCGAAGGTGACGCCAGCACCTGTTCAAGCGCCTGATCTTCCGGTATTGCGGTTGGAAAAACGCCGGCGCGTTTGGCTCCGGCATTGCGCAAATGAAGCGTTGCGGCGCGCGTATCGACGCCGACCAGAAGCGGCGTTTCGGCTTCCTGAAGCCATGTCGACAGGTCATTTTGCGACCGCCAGTTGCTGGGCACCGCCGGCAATCGTCGTACAACGGCGGCCGGGACCTGCACCCGTTCAGATTCATTATCTTCAGGCGTAACCCCCACATTACCGATATGGGGTGCTGTAAAGATCATGATCTGATTGCGGTAGGACGGATCCGTAAGAATCTCTTGGTAACCGCTATGCGACGTATTAAAAACAGCCTCACCCAATGCGGCCTGTTTTCCCAAAAACAGATCGCCGTTAAGTCGAAGGCCGTCTTCAAATAGAATATAGCCGCCGGTAGAATCAGATTTCAATCTTTTCGCCTCTCATAAGTTTAGTCAATCAAAAAAAATTACAGACTCAATTGTGGGCATCCTTCATTTGTCGGTTTACACGATTTTAATGTAGGGTGGGCAGAGTGTAACGGAACCCACCGCACCGAATTGCCATAA
>JAOZRC010000457.1 GCA_029940345.1 Desulfobacterales bacterium | reverse complement strand
ATTTCAACGTATGTCAAATCGGTGGCATGTGTTAACAAATGCCTGCACTATCACGATCAGGCTGAAATCACCGGCGAAATGATGGAAACCATGTACCCTTGCACTGAAGAGGCCATTTGTCCCGTCGAATTAATCGCTCATGGGTTGCCTCACCGGGTGCTGCAAGATCACTGAGCGGAATAATATGCCAGAAGCCCTCCAATTTGAATTTATGCGCAATGCGCTGATAGCCGGTTTGCTTGTAAGCCTAATCTGTGGCGTGATCGGTGCGTTGGTCGTTATCAACCGTATCGTGTTTCTTTCCGGCGGTATCGCCCATGCCGCTTATGGCGGAATCGGGTTAGCTTTCTATTTTGGCTGGCCTTACATGATCTGTACAATCGGCTTTTCATTGGCGGCCGGCATGGTGATGGCGGCGGTCAGTATGCATTCCAAGCATCGGGCCGACACCATTGTCGGAGTTATCTGGGCGGTAGGCATGGCTTGCGGCATCATTTTACTGGATTTAACACCCGGCTACAACGTCGATTTGATGAGCTACCTGTTCGGCAGTATTCTTATGGTTCCGGCTTCCGATCTTTGGATTATGCTTGTTATCGCTGTCGTCATCGTCGGGTTGACGACTTTTTTCTACGAAGGTTTGCTGGCGATGTCTTATGATGAAGAGTTCGCGCGCATTCGCGGCGTGCCGGTGCGAGCGCTGTATTTTATGCTGATCGGCATGTTAGCGATGACTATCGTCATGGTCATTCAAGTTGTTGGACTCATTATGGTGATTGCCTTGTTGACCATACCACCGTTTATCGTCGAAAAATATGCCAAATCATTGTTTCAGATGATGCTTGGTTCTGGTTTGCTGGGTGCTGTTTTTACATTGGGCGGTCTGTGGTTCTCATACACCTTCGACCTGACTTCCGGTGCATGTGTTATCATGGTTGCGGGCATCACTTTTTTTCTTGTTTTACTGATCGAACGGCTGATAATTTTTTTCAAAGGTAAACGCACGACCGTTGCCTCTGGCAAAGACAAGGCCTTTACAAACGGATAAGGTAAGTGGGATGTGCTATCAATAAGTATTTACTCGTCAGTCATAGGTTCTTGTAACCTACTGAAATAATTGATATTTTGAAAATGGCAGTAAAATATCAATTCCCTATGATTTCAGGTAGTTAATAAACCTTGCTGTCTGAATAGCGAAGAACTTATGACTGTCGAGGTATTTATAAAGACCTGTTAATTTCAGCGGATTTGGAAGTTACCGAAACAGTAGAGGAGTGCAAACTTCAGTTTGCCTGGCTAACAACGCAAACTGAAGCTTGCATTATTCCGATGGGGAAGTTATTTCGTCCCCGCTCCTTATCCTCTTCCAGTCGGAAAGGACGCATTAAAAGAGCGTCTAAGCTCATCGGCGATTTTGGCGTGCAATCGATTTATGGTTTCATCTTCAAGGGTCCTATCAGCGGATCGATAAACAATGCGGAATGAAACGCTTTTTTGGTCATTAGGTATGGGATCACCGGTGAAAATATCCAGCATCAGCACATTTTCAACCAAGTCTTCACCCGCATCTGCAACTGTTTTCAACAAATCGCCAGCTTCCGTTTCACGCCCCACAATTAACGTCACATCCCGCGCAATGGCCGGAAATTTGGCAATGGGTTGAAACGTAACCGTTTCAGGAAGATGCGGCGTTAACCGGTGAACGTCAATTTCGAAAATATATGCGGTTTGTTTCAAGTCATAATTCCGCAGCACGTCAGGATGCACCTCGCCCACCTGACCGATCACTTCATCTTTTATAAGAATTTGGGCGGTGTGCCCCGGTCGGACATAGCGGCACAGTTCGGAAGGCTGACGTGTAAATTTGACATTATCAAGGCCCATAAGATTGAATAAGGCTTCAAGCACCCCTTTGATATCATAAAAATCACAATCTATCGCCGGAGTATACCAATTACGATCCGTCCGAACGCCGGTTTGCAAACCTGCCAAAATTTCAACCTCATCGGGCAAACCGTCATTATTGTCAGCATCCATGAAAACAGATCCGATCTCAAACAGCTTCAGGTTTTTATTTTGCTGTGACAGGTTGTGTTGCATGGCACCCAGCAAGCACGGTATCAAAGTGGTGCGCATGACATTCTGTTCTTCGGAGATCGGATTCAGAATGCCCACGGCTTTGCGCCTGGGGTCATCAGGCTCCAAACGCAGTCGATCCCATGAGGAATCGCCGATAAAGCTATAGGAAATCGCTTCACTGAACCCAAAACCGTTAAACAGGTCTTTGATGCGATTGCGTATGGCGATTGCCGGATTCAGTGGCCGGGCTTTTCCCGGAATCAAAGGAAACGTTGTCACAATTGTATTATAACCGCACAAGCGGGCGATCTCTTCGGTCAGGTCTTCAAACCGGCTGACATCCACACGAAAGGATGGCGGCATTACTTTAAGGGTGTTCTCATCAACATCTTTGACTTGAAACTCAATGGATTCCAGATGTTCGGTGATTTGGGCAGCGTTAAGGCGAATGCCCAGGCGTCGATTGGCGGCATCCACATTCAAACGAATCAGCTTGGATGTCACCGGTGCGGGATATTCATCCACAATACCTTTAATCAATTGGCCATTTCCCAGTTCAGCCATCAGTTGGGCGGCCCGGTTGGCGGCAAAAACCTGACCGTTCGGATCAACGCCACGTTCAAAGCGATGCGACGCGTCTGTATTCAGGCCCAATTTTTTGGACGTTTTACGAACAGACACCGGATTAAAGCAGGCGCTTTCAATCAATACACGGGTAGTGTCATCTTCGATTTCAGAATTTAATCCGCCCATCACGCCGCCAATGGCAATCGCCTTTTCACCATCGCAGATTAACAGCATGTCATCGGTGAGTACCTGATCTTTATTATCCAGCGTGGTAAAGGCCTCATTTTGATTGGCGCGACGCACAACAATACGGTTTTCAGCCAGGCGGTCATAGTCAAAGGCATGCAAGGGTTGGCCGGTTTCCAGCATTACGAAATTGGTGATATCAACAATATTGTTGATCGGGTTTAAGCCCACGGAGCGCAAACGGTCCTGAAGCCAAAAGGGAGAGGGCGCCACCCGGATGTTAAAAAGAAGCCGGGCCACATAACGGGGGCAGAGATCAGGGTCATCAATTGTCACCGAAGTCAATGATCGAATCGAATATGGTAAGTGGGAAATTTCGGACAGCTTTATTGTCGGAAGACGAATACGGTTTTGACGCATCGCAGCGATTTCCCGCGCCACACCGATCATGCTCAGGCAATCCGGACGATTGGGCGTCAGGTCGATTTCCAATACGGGGTCCGTCAGGCCTAGCGCTTCTTTCAAGGACGTTCCGATGGTAAGATCGGGGTTTAAATGCCAGATGCCTTTGTGATCATTCCCCAAGCCAAGTTCTTTTTCGCTGCACAGCATCGCCAGGGAGCGTTCGCCCCGGATAACGCCCTCTTTAACAACGGTTTTGTCAGGTAATATTGTTCCGGGCAAAACGCACGCGCATAACATTCCCTCCGCTACATTGGGCGCACCGCACACTACCGACAGAACCTGATCGCCAATATCGGTCTGGCAGAGTTTGAGCCGATCGGCATTGGGATGGGATGTTACGGAATTAACACGGCCGACGATCACCGTCTTTAAAAAGTCGTAACGGTCGCTAACGGCTTCAACTTCCAGGCCGAGCATTGTTAAGGCATCCGCCAATTTGTTCACATCTATGTCAATATCGGTATATTCTTTTAACCAGCTTAAACTTGCTTTCATAATCTTTAACTATATTTTCAGGGCCAATTATTTCAATAACTTACGAATGATAAGCAAATGATTGACATAAATAAAATTAAAATTGGCTTAGGAACCGCAAATCATTTTCAAAAAATTTGCGGATGTCATTAATGCCGAATTTCAGCATGGCGATGCGTTCGACGCCCATACCGAAGGCAAACCCTGTGTACTTGTCCGGGTCGTAACCGACATTTTCAAATACGGCCGGATGCACCATGCCGGATCCAAGAACTTCAAGCCATCCGGTGTGAGAACATACCCGGCAACCGGTGCCACGACACATAACACAACGAATATCGACTTCGGCGCTGGGTTCGGTGAAAGGGAAAAAACTGGGTCGGAAGCGGAGACTGGTGTCTTCATCAAACATCTGATGAACAAAAGTTGTCAGCACGCCTTTGAGATCGCCAAAAGAAACCTTTTTATCCACTAAAAGACCTTCCACTTGATGAAACATAGGTGTATGGGTTAGATCGGAATCACACCGAAAGACCTTGCCAGGCGCGATAATACGCACCGGCGGTTCCTGTTTTTCCATCACCCGCGGCTGGGTCGGTGAAGTATGGGTTCGTAAAACGATATCGGATGACACATAAAAGGTATCCTGCATATCGCGGGCAGGATGATTTCGGGGAATATTAAGCGCTTCAAAATTATAGTAATCGGTTTCAACTTCCGGCCCTTCGACCACATCAAACCCCAGCTTGGAAAAAATGGCACAAATTTCACGGTTAACCTGGGTGATCGGATGAAGCGCACCCCTGGCAACCGGTCGACCCGGCAAGGAGACATCCGGAGTATCTGTCTGAGCAGCAAGGGTATCCTGAATTTTTTGAAGCACGCTCTTAATGACCGCATCAAGCTCTTTTTTTACCGCATTGGCTTTTTTACCTGCCAGGGGCCGCTCCTTTGGTGGGAGTTGCGCAATGGTTTTTAAATATCCGGTAATAGCGCCTTTACGGCCAAGATACGCTGTTTTAAGTTCTTTGAGCGTTTCTATGTCAGAAGCCGTTTCAAGTGCGGCGAGTGCCTCCGCATGGATTTGTTCTATTGTTTTCACTATATTTTATCTTATGAGTGTTAAGTGTTAAGTTAAATGCATTAGAAAACAACTTGAAACTTTACACTTAAAACTTATCACTTCAGAGTCTATAACTGTTGAGCAGCCAGG
>JAOZRC010000456.1 GCA_029940345.1 Desulfobacterales bacterium | reverse complement strand
GCGGTGGGTTCCGTTACACTCCACCCACCCTACAACATTACGCATAGCGGGTAGTTTATTTGTTTGGAATTACCTGAAGCGTAGAAATAAGGTAATAAGGTAAAGAGATAGATCAGTAATTTTTTGCTACTAAGGTTTAAAACGATAAAATAAGGTCTGATTATTCATCTAAGCCGGAATCGCGTATCCGTTAATCGTTAACCCTGTCGCTCTCATCAAACAACCATGTGGAAAGATACCGTTCTCCGGTGTCGGGAAGCACAACAACGATCTGTTTCCCTTTATTCTCTTCGCGTTTAGCGACTTCAAGAGCCGCCCATGCCGCTGCTCCGGAAGAAATTCCCACAAGAATGCCTTCTTCCCTGGCCAAACGGCGGGCCGTCTTTCCCGCATCCTCATCAGCCACCTGAACGACTTCATCAATTATTCCGGTATTCAATACATCCGGAATAAAGCCGGCGCCGATACCCTGAATTTTATGCGGCCCCGGTTCCCCTCCGGAAATAACCGGAGATTTAACCGGTTCCACAGCAATCGCTTTAAAATCTTTCTTACGCGCTTTTATAATCTCCGCAACTCCGGTTATCGTGCCACCTGTTCCGACACCGGAAACCAAAATATCCACCTGTCCGTCAGTATCATTCCATATCTCTTCGGCGGTGGTGATTCTGTGAATTTCCGGATTTGAAGAATTTTTAAACTGTTGCGGCATCACCGCATTCGGAGTGCCAGCTAATAATTCTTCGGCTTTCTTAATGGCGCCTTTCATTCCTTCTTTCCCGGGTGTCAACACAAGTTCGGCGCCAAAAACCAGGAGAAGTTTACGCCTTTCAACACTCATCGTGTCAGGCATTGTGAGTATCAGACGGTACCCTCTGGCCGCGGCTATGAAAGCAAGCGCAATTCCTGTGTTTCCACTTGTGGGTTCTATGAGCACCGAATTTTTAGTTAAGATTCCCTTTTTTTCCGCATCATCGATCATTGAGAATCCGATACGGTCTTTCACGCTGGCAAGCGGATTGAATGATTCAAGTTTTGCAAGCACTTCCGCCCCAAGACCCTCCGCAATTCGATTCAGACGAACAAGAGGTGTGCCGCCAATTGTTTCAGTGATGTCCCTGTTAATCTTACTCATAACACTTTCCTCCTTTTTTGTTTTTCTGATACTGCCTTGCTGCCAATTTGCCTTAACGTTTCAAATCCAATATTCCGGATATTGGCGACTGTCGGGAATGTTGTTTATCAAAACAGCCACCGCCAACATAATCAGAGCGCCGAGGCCTACGGGAATAACCGCATACAGATAGCCAAGCGCATGAATTTTTGGACTGCCGATGACCGCAATTAAAGCCGTCGCCCCGCCGGGCGGATGCAGTGTCCGGGTGGCGTGCATGATCGCGATTGACGTCGCAACCGCGACTGCGGAGGCCAACCACATCTGATTATGGAGTAATTTATAGGTTGCCACCCCGATAAGCGCTGAAATGATATGGCCGCCGATCAGATTTCGCGGCTGTGCCAACGGACTTCGGATAGCGCCATAGATCAAAACGGCGGAAGCGCCGAAGGAACCGATGATCATAACCAGGTCGGTTTCTTTAAAAAGGTTATAATTGATAAATGCCACGGCTGCGATACCTAAAAAAGCGCCGAGCCATGACCATAAGATGACAGAAAGACTCACCGCCGGCGGGCTTTGGGTCGTTCCTTTCATTTTTCTGAAATATTCCATATCATTGCCCTCCTGATGCAGCGTTTCCTGTTGCGCAGGATGACCGTACAATGTCTGCTCGCGTTACAATTCCTAAGAGTTTGCCGTCCCGGCCGGCGACCGGTGTTCTGTTAATATTTTTCTCTCTGAAAATGTCAGCAATTTCACTGACAGGCGTATGTTCACTGACCGTAACAGCGGGCGATGTCATGATGTCTGCGGCGGTTTGCTTTATCATCGATAAGGCGATACATCCGCTTTTTTTCAAACATTGGGCGATAATACCCATAAACGATTTATTTTCTTTGGCGCCAAGATGAAACAGAAAGTCTTTTTCGGAGACAACGCCTACAATGCTCAGGTCATCCCTGATTACAGGAACACCGGAGATATTATGGCGGTCCAGAATTTCAGCGGCCTCTTCCACCGGCGTGCCCGTTTTTACAAAAACAACCTCTCGGGTCATCACATCCCTGGCCGTGACAGATGATGTCAACCGTTCGACCGCATGCATATAGGCGAAACGATATATTTCTTTGAAGTCGCCAGGCGTGATATCCAGATAGCCGCTGATGTCCTTCATCGCCATTAAGATATCGTCATCTGAGATATCCATCTGGCAAGCGTCTGAATATTGATCATTCATTTTATTATCCTCACGTGTTGAAAGTATCCGGTACTTGCCGCTTGGGCACGTCTATATTTTTCAGAAATTGTCAGTTAATCATTTAAACATAGAGACAGATTCCCCGAAATCAAGGGCGCTGCCGGTGTTTATTGCCTTTTCTTTCGATGCGGCAGAGGCTGCCTCAACCTCTGGCTCACCCCGTAACATAGTAAGCGACGCGATCGTTTTCATCTACATAAGTGAGATCTGACTGCAGATTGGTCAGGAGGAGATTAATCTGATCATGCATCAAAGCGCCCGTATCCAGTCCCATAACACCGGCTGCCGATACCGGGGCGTCTCTTTGAAGCGGTTCGACTTTCTCCGTGATCACCTCCGGCCAGCCAGTATCCGGTTTATCCCAGGCATAACCGATATCGGCTTCACCCTCTTTTGCCTTAACCCATTCAGACTCTGAAAGCATGTCAAGACTGGCGGGAAACAGGATGTGTTCTTCTTTAAATACCATGTCCCGAATCATTGAAACGGCTTCCTTCAAGGCCGTGGCGGTCCCGCCCGGATCGGATGCTGCAAATTGCTGTTTGGCTTTTTTGATCTCCGCGCGGATGTCGTCGTGAATAGCCCACATCACCTGGGAAGGACCGGTGAAGTGATGCGATTCCAAAAGAGGTAAAAGTTGGTTTTCTTTACGTGTATAGTGAATGTCAATCCCAGCCAGGCGGTCAATGAGGCCGCCAAGATCATCACGATGCCGGGCAAAGTTCGGAGCGTCGGGCGGCAGCCCCAGTCTGCCGATAAGAATCTGGATATCGCTCATAATTTTCTCTGAAGCCCTGTTCTCCTTCATATAGGTGTGCAGGGGATGGCCCGGCGGCGGTTCGGGTCGATCCTGCGCTTCAAGCGCATCTTTGAAAACTTCGACATGAACATCACAAAGACGTTTCAATTCTTCAGGAGGCAGACCGTCATTGATCAGTTGTTGTTCGGCCTGGGCGATTTCGGAAGCATCGACATTGCCTAAAACCTTCTTGAATCGCGTTTTCAGAACCTCAATATCCTCACCCTTTTGAAGATCCTCTATAATACCCTTCAACAAGACCTGTCTCTCCTTATCATCCGGAGCCGGCCCGGAAGCGGTTTCGAGGACAGTCAAAGATTCACCGGTTTCCGCTTCCACGGCCCCGGCGATGCCGGATATCAGCCGATCCAAATCAACCTGCCCGATTGAAGCCGCCATTTTCAAGGTGGCCACCTTCCCCACGGTTTTTCGCAGCGACGCGTGTTTGAGTTTCTTAAAGGCCGGGGATTGAGCGATGAAAAAATCCAGCAAAAAAGGAAATTCTTTCAAAAGATCATTTATCTTCGTATTGGCGCTTATTTCCATAATGATACCTCTTACGATAATGGGTTATATGATAAAAATGATGATTATACTCTCTTTAGTTTTGCTTTTTACTCAGAATGCCTTTTGGCAATGGCTTCAACGGATTATAACATTGCCAAAAAGCGATCTGGCACCTATAAGCGCTAATAAGGGGCGGCCAACTTAACGTAGGACAAAAAATCGGGTTTCTAAAGCGAAGAAAAACTACGGGAGTTACAATGGCAAAGAAACCCTATTTTTAGGTTGTCTCGCCTTATGTTGATAGCCACAAATCTGTACTATTCTCCTCATCACTTTCTCGGTTCGATGATAATTATGTTTTTAACTAAATTATTTTCTAATTCAGTGATCGCGGGAACCACAATTCTTTCGAAATCCGGTTCAGCATCAAAGACCTCCTGAATATCCAATAGGTATTGTTTGAGATCGGTCAGCGGACGGCCTTGAATATGCAGTATTTCATCTTTATTTTTGTTAAAAAAGTTGTTGAAATGTGAAAGAATTACTACTCTTGGTTTTAGTTGTGCAATTTGTTTTTTAGGATAATCGTCCACATTGTCAGCACTCGGAGTAAGACCGATAACGACATCTATTGGAATATTTTGCGGAGGCAGGCTCTCCGGATAATCAATCAAACGCATGGGCGAACCCAACATCATAACGCTAAATTCCGTATTGTCATGTCGAAATCGAAACAGGTAGTTGTAAACCTCCCCCGATTGATAATCCCATAAATCCGGAAAATGGGTTAATGGCTCCGTGATTTTTCCATCAAGAAATGTTTTACTGAAAGAAAATTCATCAATCAGTTCCGAAGTAAAAGAGAAATGCGGAGTATGATCGGTTTTTAAAGCCATATATTCGATAGAGTATCCTTTTCCGCTCTTTTGTTCTGAAATGGGTATGGGGACCCACTTGCCCGGGGAATTGACTTCAACGACGGAGACTCGATCATCTAAAGCTGCATTGCCATGTCCCATGAGAATATTTTGAGTTGATAGACTTCCGTATAATGGTACGCGACTCCATGTAGGAAGCTTTAGCATTGCAGTGTGCGCATCAAGAAGGTGGTCGATGTGTGAATGCCCGATGAAGATAGCATCAGGGGGCTGTTTAAGACGACCCAGAGTTCTTTTAACCTCTTTTTGATCTGATCGGACTTTTCTCAAATTATCCAAGCCGGTGGTGACGAATGGATCGGTTAAAATGCCAATTTCACCGAGTTGTATGAAATAAGATGCCGTGCCGAACCAATAGATTTGCAACCTGTTCGGGTTCT
>JAOZRC010000455.1 GCA_029940345.1 Desulfobacterales bacterium | reverse complement strand
GACGCAAACTGTGGTTTGCACTCCTCTTCTGAAAATGGGTAAGCTATTTTGTCCCAATTCCTTACCTTATTGCGATGGCTGTCCGCTCTTTTCCAACGCTTCAACCTCTTTGATGGTTGGCAGGTCTTTTATCGTATTCAAATCAAATACTTCAAGAAAAAATTTGGTGGTGGCATAGATCAGGGGACGACCCGGGATTTCTCGTCTCCCAAGAATACGAATCAGTTTACGCTCCAGCAGCGATCTCAAAACGCCCCCGGCATCCACTCCCCTGATCTGTTCAATTTCACTACGGACGATCGGTTCATTCCAGGCGATAATCGATAGGGTTTCCAGCGCGGCGCGGCTCAAGCGACGCGGATTGGTTTGAATCATACGGGTGATCCATTGCCGATATTCGGGACGACTGCGCATCTGCCATCCGCCGGCAATTTCACGCAGATGGAACCCGCCGCCACGGGCATTATACTCATCCGCCAGCGCTTTCAACGCTTCCCGAATCTCCTTTGTATCGGCAAAATCAAGCGTATTTTTAATCGTAGCGACCGTCAAAGGTTTTTCCGATACAAACAGAATGCTTTCGATGATGTTTTTCAGATCATTACGCATAATTTGAAAAATGCTACAACTCTATTTCTTAAAACCGGTAGCGTAACCGTTCACTCCCTCCTACGTGCAAACAAACGCGGGACAGCTTCCCGCGCTACACACTCACGCACGGCTGCGATCATGTAGAGCGGAAAGCCGTTCCGCGCAGAGGGGGGAGTGAATGGTTACCATTAATACGCGTTATAAATCAGATGAATCCCTATTAATGTCAAAAGGAAAATGAAAATTTCTTTGAGTAAGCGTTCATCAATACGCTGAGTGATCAGAGGGCCGATCTGCCCGCCGATAATCACTCCTGGCACGGCCCAAAGCACGGTTTCCAAATCGGGTCGGCCTCCCATGCTCAGATGAATCAAAGCGCCGAACGCGCATACGCCAAACGCGATAAAAATACAAGTGCCGATGGCGCTACTCATTTTTAATGCCAATTTACTGCGCATCATGGGAATCAGCCACTCACTCATGCTGATGCTCAACATACCGCTGATCACCGACGCCGGTATCACCACCCATGAATAGCGCCACGCGCCAGATAGGTCGGCGCGGGCTTTACCCAAATCATCGTATTTTTGATTGGATGACACAAATAAAAATGCCGTGGTCATCACCAGTACGCCGATGATCAATTCCATATAGGCGGATTTCAAATATCCGGCAATTAAAGCGCCGAGGGCGATGCCCGGGATAGCGATAAGCAACAGCCACAAGGCCAGTTTAAGATCCACCCGCTTTTGCCTATAAAAGGCCTGACTGGCCGAGCCCATCCCGGCGAATTGAATCATCAAAGAGGTCAGCACGGCGGTTTCCGGAGTCAGTTTGAACACAATCAGGAAAAACGGCATCCATAGAACACCGCCGCCCAGCCCGACCGAGGATACGGCCGTGGCGATTAAAATTCCGATGGGAAACGCCAACCAGTTTTCACTCATCATCGGATCTTTCAACCGTGTAGAAATTAAAATAGGTAATTACATCTGTGAGCATACATATCTCACTTTCAAGCAGCACAATTTCTTCTTTCAGTTGCGCGACACTGTTAGCATCAATACCCGGTTCGTTTAACAGGTTCGTTGCTTGCATGGTAAAGGCCAGGCCGGATTCACATAAATTCTGGGAAAGCAGTGTGATTTCCTGGAGGTTGCTGGACATTTCATTGATCACATTACCAAGCTGCGCCAACTCGTTTTGAGAACCAATTGAGACCGTCTGGCTGAGGTCCCCTTTGGAAATTTTTCGGGAAACTTCAATCATGTGCTGCAACGGCTCGGTGATATTTTTAATAAACATGGTCAAAATGATAATCATCACCACCAGGATGATCGCCACCATCAGGATCGCTTTGTTTCTCAGTATGACAATCGGAGTGAAAACAGCGTCCGCGCTGATCTCTCCATTCGCGTATTGGGAAAAATTGTCCAAAAGCGTTTCTTTTAATGCCCCGGATTGTGTATCGACAATAAATTCGACGCCCACCAGCAACGAGGCAAATCCAATCAACAGGAAATAGATGATCATCGTGCGTTGAAGATTATTTTTGGGCATAAATTTTTTCATGTCAAGGAGTCTGTATATCCAGTTGGCGTTGGCATTCAGCTAAATATGGTGCCGTCTGTTCGGAATCTTTGACCTTTAAAAAGCACGCCAGCGCGTTTTCAAATTCACCCAGATTCATATAGCTGATTCCGAGGCAAAAATTCAAATTCCCGTTCTCCGGGGAATGCGTCAAGCCCAGATGAAGCACTTTCACAGATTCCGCATAGTGATGCTTTTTCTGTTCATAAATACCCAATCCCAGACAGGCCCGGGGATCGGGATAATAACTCAGGGCTTGGCTGTATAAGCGATGCGCCAACTCCTCTTTATCCGGGATTGCTTCAACACCGGCATAGTCACCATGATCAAAGGTCATGCCCAATCGTGATAAAAAACCGGCATGACAGCGCAAAAGCGACGCATCATCCGTTAACCGAATGTGATCTGCAAAAGAGGGCAGTTGTGTGAAAAAAGCGGTTCGCAACCGTTTTCCAAACGCTAGTACCTGTTTTTCAGACAGGTTGGCATCGGTTTCAAAATACATGATATCTTCAATCTTTTTCAGCCAGATATCATCGGTGACGTTATATTTACGTTTATATACTTCATACAACGCCGTACCCGGGAAAAGGTCAAGAATATAAAAAATCGCACTTAGCGGTTTAATCGTTTCAATCAGATCAAGCGTCTCTTGTATGGTTACCTCGTTTTCACCCGGATTGCCATAAATAAAGTAAGCACGCGCCATAATGCCGTACTGCGTTGTAAGGTCGAAGGCGGTTTCAATTTGCGTGCGGGTAATATTTTTATTCAAAAACTTGCGGATGCGCTCGGAGCCGCTTTCCACCCCGTAACTGATTCGGATACACCCGGCCAGGCGCATCGCCGCCAACAGTTCGGCGTCAATAAAATTCACCCTTGAAATGGCAGTCCAGCGAATATCCGGGCATTGTTCCGTTATTTCCTGGCATATACGCATCACCCGCTTTCTATTGAGTGTAAACGTGTCATCACCAAAATAGAAAAACTTGATCCCTTTTTTATAGAGCAGCGCCAATTGTTTAACAAAATAGGTGCTGGAATGCGACCTGACTTTCGGCCCCCACAACGCCGGCGAACCGCAAAACGTGCATTTTCCGGGGCAACCGCGAGTGAGCGCCACATGCTGATAATTAAAATAGTGCGCCGGATTGGGCAATTCATCCAAATCGGAGATAAAAGCTGCCGGCGCTGTTTGAACGATTGCGGTTCCGTTGCGGAATGCAAGGCCGTTGATATGTTCCGGAAGCGTCGGTTCGTTATTGTGGATGTGCGTCACCAGTTTGAGAAATGTGTATTCACCTTCGCCAAGCACCACATAATCAATTTGCGGGAAATGGGTTAAAAAATGCTCCCACAAAAATGTGGCGCTGACACCGCCAAAAACAATTTTCACATCCGGCAATATCCGTTTGGCAATAGCGGCGATTTCAATGGCGCCCAGCCGATTCGCCTGTAAAACCGAAAAGCCGATAATCGCCGGATTTTGGGCTTTCAAAATGACCGGTATTTGCGCAGGTGTCTGATTAATCGCATACCAGTTCAAGATTTCAACATCAAGGTGCTTTTCCTTTAAGACTGCACCAATATAATATAAACCCAGTGGCGGTGCGCTGACATCTTCATCGTTAAATCGTTTTTCCAGACAGGGAGGATGGATTAGGAGGATTTTCATTTTCCTGAAAAGTGAAGCGTAAAACGTAAAAAATGAAATGTGAATTCACGCATCACATTTCACGACTGGAAATGCCCAACTCTCTTAGTTTAGCGACCATTTGTTCGGCTTTCCGCCGTTCGATGAGCAACTGTTTTTCGGCCCGTTCGGCGCGCTGTTTTTCCTGTTCAGCGCGTTGTTGTTGGGTTGCGGCATTTTGTTCAGCCCATTCGGCGCGCCGCTTTTCCTTTTTGGCACGCTCTTGTGCGTCTCTGTAAGCGGGTAACACATATTTATGGTAAATATCATCCTGCGTCAGTTCTTCCAACGACGGTTGTCGATGCAAATCGGAAACGCGAAACTGAAACCCTGGCAACACTCCGGAGCGAATGATCCCCTTATTCTGTGGTCGTATCTTTTCATATTTGCCTTTTGAGTCGCGACGGTAAAAGGCCGTTTCAAATCCTCTCGCATCCAATATATAGTATTCCCTTACGCCGATGCCTTGATATTCTTTTTTTTTAACAACCGTATCGCGTTTAATTCCTTTGCGAGAGGAATGTGATAATGCTTCGATGCACAGATCATACGTTCCCGGATAAGTGCAATCGTCCGGTTGTATACCCACAGGATTATTGTTCAGGATCACGGCGAGGTCAGGTTTGCGGATGCTTGTTTTGTTCGGAAGGGACAAGCGGAAACCTATTTCCAGTCCTACGGTCACACCAATCGGATTCACTCGGAAATAGTGCCTCAAAATTTCTGTAAACCACTCATACATAAGATAGCCTGAAAAATCGGACACAGGGTTCGCCTCCAGATAGCCGTTGTTCCACTCATAGTTGAAGTCCGGATGATCATAATATTTTTCCCAATATTCATCCTCAGTCACCGCCCGTCCATCTTCAGATATGTCATCCTGGGCGGTGGAAACATCTTCATATTTTTCCCGATAATATATCTGATCATTCCGGGATAAGGTGTGCAACGCTTCCATCTTCGCTCCTCAAAAAAAATTATTTATTTTATTTACAATCCATACTTTTATATTAATGTTTTTTATTGTATTAAGCAATAGAAAATCCGTATAAAATAGAAACCTGTCATTTCCACCTTTCCAAGAGCCTGTTTGGAAAGTCGTGATCGAAGCGAAAAAGTGTGAGAGCGAGGGCT